>CAMKGM010000085.1 GCA_946412245.1 uncultured Bacteroidales bacterium | reverse complement strand
CTATATCACTGACAATAGACGGAGCGCAGGTCGCGCTGAAGAAAGGCTCGTCAATAGAGTATGTCTCCGAGAATCGTGCGTTTACCGACGCTGACGATTACTCGCTGGAGATTGAACTGCCACTTGCCGACTGTACGCAGAACATCAACATCTTCGGACGGCTCACACGCAAGGACATCGACACAGAAGAAATTTTCTTTGACGCTGTGTTGCAAAAAACCTGCTGTTTGCCATAATCAAATTTGACGCACTTGCATCAAGTTGTCGCTCGTCAAATGCTTTATGTTGACGAAAAACACAACAACTTGCCACAAAATCACGATTTGATCATTAGGCCTTTCTGATGACCGAATTGGGTAAAAAATATCAGCAACGCCTGTTTACTGGCATTGCGGACAGTCCCAGTTGTATTTCCTGCTTTAGCGAACAGTTTTTTATTTAGAATATCACTTAAAGTCTATTATAATAGTTATTTTCATCTACTTTAAGCCGTCTTCTTTCTGTATCAATTATTATATAGACGTCACTATAATGTATTCTACTAAATCTTTCTATTATATCGCGTTTTCCAGTGTTATAATTATATCTCAGACCCTCATAATCCAAATCAATTTCATATGGTCCGGAATAATCTAATTCTCCATTTGTTTTAGCAGTAATATTGTCTCCTGCTATTGTAATAATTGATGTATATCTAGTTCCCATAATAATTGTTGAATAATACCAACTTCCCTGAATCCATGATTTAATCTTTTCAATTTCTCTATTTTGGTTATTGGCGATTTGAGATTCTATTTGATTTGTTTGTTCGTCTCCTTCTAATTCTATGCTCGCTTCTGGAACCTCTGGTATGAATTCATCATCATAAGTTTTGCTTACATAGTGGTCGTGGATATATCCTACTATGTGATTATCTTTGACAATCATTATCCAACGAGGAACATCGGTGTAAGCTCCAGTGAAAGTAGTGCCATCGGGATAAGTCATAATTGTTGGGGAGTCGGACGATGGACTTTCTTTCAAATGGGCACCAGAACCACCTTGAGATGTTACAACAAACTCATCCAATTCCTCAGGTATCACCTCTTCAGGCCCTACTGTATCGTTCTCCACCATTGCGCTAGAAGCACTTGCTGATGACCATGAATGTTCTTTGTTGCCAACGCAAGATGTGATTAATAACAGTGAAAAATAATAAATAAATATTTGTTTCATATTGAATAATACGTATTAAATGACGTTGTTGTGTTAGAATAAAGTGATTTTTCAAAAAATGCCCTCAAGAGATAGTTTTTCTCTCGAGGGCATTTAGAGGATATCAATTCAAGTATTTGTTGATAACACTATCGCTCACGCGGGTGAAAGTGAGAGGGAGTATGATTCCCGAGGTTGGAGTTAACGTGAGTTTGTTACCTTGTAACTTAAACTTCACCGTTTCGCCATCACCAGAGATAAGCTTATCTCCACTGATTCGATAGGTGCCATACTCAACCTCGATATCATCGCGTTCTCCGGTAATTGCGGCCCATGTATCGGTTAAAACGTAAGCCATTACTGTCACCATAGTCCCGTCGGAGCGGAATTGGATTAGTTGATCACCGCTCTTGTACATGTCACTCATTTCGTCGATAAGAGTCCGCGAAATGTCACACTCCCAAGTGCCCACGATGTCACCGCCACTTCCGGGTTCATCGTTATCGTCGCCACAAGCTGTGAGCGAGATGCTCATTACAGCCAGCAGCATTGCTACGAGTAAAAATAATTGTTTTTTCATAGACGATTATGTTAGAATTTGTAAGCCACTCCCAGTGATATTGGCAGACGGCTGAGTTCTTTGAGATATTGATATTTCTTCTGGCTGCTGAAATCTGTGATATACTGATATTTCAACTCAATGCCTATCGACAAATGGTCGGTTATGTCATACTCCGAACCAAGACCTGCATTAATGAGGAATTTGCCTTTATGTACAGAAATCTTGCCAAGATCCGCAAACAATATGCCATAACCTGCACCAACAACGGGATAAACCTTAAATCTCTCGGATATACCAACAAGATAATGGAAGTTGCCAGAGGTATGGAAAAAACTGATACCCTTGTCCTTGAAGTCATAACCGACTAGCAATTCACCACGAAAAGATTTGGTGAAACCATACTGAAACTTGGCCGAAAGACCAAAGTTATTGAACGAAACACCTTTTTCAAGACATGGTGTATAACTGACATTAACACCAGTAGCCACTTGCCCCTTTTGGGCGAATGTACACACACCTGTGAGGGCAACTAAAATTGATAGAATTACTCTTTTCATTTTGTGTTACTTATTTAATTAAATTGAATTGTATTGGGGGTTGTTATTAGTCTATTGGACTCTTGTAAAACTTCCACCATAGCCACCATCGTAATCTGGCAAATATAATTTATCATTCAAAAAATAAAAACGACCTGTTTGAAAAACATATTCATAAAATTCAGGATCATCACACTTAGTGATTATAACATCATCTTTAACAGACCATTTAAAACTAAAGTTTTCACACAATTCGCCATAGTCAATAACCCAATACTTACCTGTATGATTCTTGTCAAATATTAAATGATAAGATTCATGCCGCCCATTATCAACCCATTCACCTATAAGTTGAGCTTCCATTCCAGAGGGTTCATCGTCACCGCATGACGCAAAAGTCATGCCCAACACTGCCACAGTTAGTGCCAGAAATAAGAATTTAATTTGTTTCATAATTTGTTTTTTTGAGTTGAACTTTTAATATGTTAGTGTCCTCAAAAGAACAGTCCTTTGAGGACATTCATTAAAAATCATTATCAAATTAATTGCGTCGACGGGAAATTAATATTGTATAGATACTTATTTCGTGTTGACTATTTTATTTCTACATTATTTAAAAAGCCACCAACTCCTCGAGCAATGCCACCTAGAATCTTTTTTGCCTTTTCTTTGCGTTTTTCTTTCTTTAGTTTTTTTCTCAAATTGCTCTCTTTACTTGTATCACTTTTTATATCCTCTGTATCGATAGAAATGTAATAATTACCGTCAGAAGAATTCTTCTCCAACTCCTTAAAATCAGTCTTACTTAATACTTTTTTCGTATTCATTATAGCTTTATAACCATGATATTCAGATACCAAGCATTTACATACATCAGTTTCTATATATGATTGTTCATTTGTTAATGGATTTATTTGTGGTTTAACACATTTAAGGACACATTTTGTCCCCGATGGAAGAGAGAACGCTGTTTTTATGGCAAATTTATTATTTTCATAAGGGGCAACATTACATGGAAACTTGAAATTTTCACATATTTGTTTGTATAACTCATTTTCAAGATTGTCAATATTGGACACAACATCAACAGTATTCCATATTCTATTCTCACTTACTGAAATAAAAGACATTTTAAAAGAAACACATGCTCCATTTCTAGAGAAATTTTCCAAATGAATTAAATCACCTGCTCCTATTGCTTTCATTTGTGCAACTACATGTCCATCAAGGAAGTCCTCACTTTTTTGCAATTCTCTTTCCTTCTTTAATTCTGGTAAATGATCATGTTCAACCAAGACTAACCCGGGATTTCTATTTATAGCAGCATATACAGCATCATTAATTTGGCTACGAATAAGACCATCATAAGTGTTATTATCATAATTTAGACCAAAGAATGTTACATATTTGCTCTTTTTTCTAAAAATTGGTTCTTTCACATTACGGAATAATATAACACCAGATTCTTTCTCAATATTCTTATCAGTCTTAATATGTATCTTCCCATCCTTAATTTTTGGAGACTTGCCCTCCGACACGAAGTCTAACACATTCACTTCCTGTATTTTATCATTAATATTTAAAGGTTCTTTACAAACCTTAAAAGCATAAAACAGATCCTTTTCAGATATAGATGATGCTTCAAACAAACCCAATGTCAAGTCCTTTCCTTTTGCCGATTCAACCCAGAACTGCTCTGATATTTCTTCATACAACTGCTGTTCTAGTGAATTCAGTATATTATTTACCATTTTCTCACATTCTTCTTTCATATTGCTGTCAAAATAAATTGGATTTGTTTTATAAGAGTAATGATATCCTAGGTTATTTTCAACATTCAACAATCTTGTGGACACAAATAATTGTCCAATTTTATCTTCTTCCGTATAAAGGGTAAGATTGACAATGTATAAATAATTTGCACCTTGCCCTTTTGCTTGTACGGAAATACCATCCAAGTAGTCCTCTAATTTGTTTTCTTCAAGTAAAGATTGAACTTTTCTGAAAGCTTCATTATCCCTATTGACAATCGAGTAAGCATTATGCTGAAATTTTTGCATTACAACAGCATTCACCGCAGGGACTAACGTTTCGGCTATCAAAACGCCAGCCTCTCTTGTTTGTTGATCTTCTCTTGATTGTGTATTACTACCAAAGTGAAAACTGTTACTAGTAACAAAAATAGCTACATTTCCACGTGATTTTACATTTCCACTTGCATCAACTGCTTTTTGTGCATTCACTTGTAATGCAACTAAAATTAAAATAAATAAAAAGATTTTTGTTCTCATATAAAAAAGATTATGAATATAATTAAAAAATATTAATAATAGTAGTATCCGTAATATCTGAATGAAGGATTATTTCTTATATATTCACACGCAATTGTCTTAACGGCATTTATCTTTTGCGACTGAATGTCTATATTTTTTATTTTAATATTATATGCTCTCGCCTCATTTGTTAGTCTATCTTGTCTATCTTTTGCCTGTTGTTGAGCCTTTCTCCTTTCAGATTCACTTACTAGTGACTCAGCTTTTTTTAAAAGTCTATTATAAGCTTTGTTCTGTTCTTCATCTCCATGTTGGAAATTTGTCAGAACGTTTAGAGCTTCATTGGGGTTATGGGCTGCAAGAAGATTGCTAGCCTCAACAAGAATCGCATCATTAGACCAATAGATTTCGCTTGCTATTTGCTTCTGTTCAAATTGATATTTTTGCTCATAATAATGAATTGCCTTAATTGATGCTTGCTGATATAAATCCGTCATATCACTTGGAATCATCATCAAACATGTAATAGCCTCATCAAATTGACCCGAAGCTGCATATCTTTCGGCTTGAGCAAAAATCACATCTTTGTAAGAACTATAATAATTTAAAATTTTTATTTTTGCTTCATTAATAAAGGTTGTTATTTGATGATATGAAAGATTGGAAATAGCACTTCTTAATGCAACTAATTCACTAGTTGCGCTTGCTTTAAAGGGTATTGCGGTTGAAGCATAAACTATTTTACTATCTTTAATAGTCAAGTAAAGATGTCCTTCAAGGACATATATATTTTTCATGCCACCTTCAGCAACCAAAGTATTTTCAATCACAACACGTGGAGACATAGTGAAAAATGAATTTTCAAATGAAGAGCATCCCGCATTAGCTATGGCATTCAACATTTTATTTTTCAGTACATCTTTTAATTGAACAGTATAACTATTTGGCTCATTAAGCTCATCAGACACATTAACACCAATAACAATCTTCCCTATATCATTAATGCTTATTTCCTGATTTGTTTGGCAATAAGAGCAAAAAGGGAACACCAATAAGAGAAAAATCATTATTCTTTTTGTTTTCATTTTCATTTATTTAATTGTTATATATAAGGTATTTCCTTTAATACTACGAGATATGGATAATCCTAAAGATCGAAAGAATTTCAGCAAGCTCAATCCATAACTGCTTACAGTATAGTTTTTCCCTTCCTCATCACAAAGAGGGAGCTTAATATCATCAAAGATCATTTTTGAGGGGCTAACTCCTTGAAGATGGTAATTATTGTTATAAGAATGGTCACTTATATATAGCTCAATTTCATCTTGAAGCAATAATCCTTGATTTCCCACTTCGGTTTCCATAGTATATTGAGATGAAGCGTCAAAACCAATTTGTAGCATTAACGATCTTCCCAATTCTGGAATCTCAGAGAACTTTTGTTGCATAACTCTTAAGAAATCGTCTACACATGATTCAACAGCTCTCATTCCCAATTTACCTATGTCATTAGTATAAAAACGACCACTTACGCCTATTTTATTTGCAAGAGAAGCTCCCGTCGCAGCATCATAAGCAGTTAGATTTAGTTTTACCTGACTTTCAGGTTTATCGCCATATCCATAACTGCTGCAGATTATTTCAGCTTCCACATAGATGTCTGCTCCCGACATATCAATAGTTTGAGATTTTATATCATGTTTATTATCCATATTAAGGACATTCCCACTTTCAATTGATTTTAATTTCGCAGTGAAGTCAATTGTTGTTATGCCTCTTTCATCAAATGCTTCTTTAATTTTAGTGAGAACGATACGTTTGTTGTAATCATATTCAAGGATTGTTCTAATATCTTCATTTTCCTTGGTATAGGGAATAATCATTATTTTTGGTTGTATAATAGTTTGTGCCTCGGTATAAAGAAGGCATATCATAAAAGATAAAAGAATAGACAATTTTTTCATATTATAATCCCATCTTTTGTTTAATATTGTTATTTTCTAAATCTCTTCTTAAGAGTATTGCTTTTACTATTACTTCGCATAATGTACCTTTATTTGTGTCACCTTTTTTATAGTTACTTATTATGCTTGTCTCTCCAAAAAAATCATTTAATCGATATGCATATAATCGATAAAAATAATCTGGTCTTTTCGAAATAGACGTTTCTTCTCCATCTTGAAGAAGTGGGAAAGAAAACACACCTTTTCCAACACCATCATACAATAGCGTCTTTAGCGCCGCATATCTCGCATTTTGGGTTAGATCCGATTTCTTTGAATCATATAACATTATGTCCATTTTTAAGTTTGATGAAGACAAATATTGAATATCTATAATTTTATATTCAATATTGTGTTCCTTCATCCATTTCTTCATCAATTTGTCATTCTGTGCAGAAATACAAAATGATATACATGAGAACAAAATTAAAAAAACTGTTTTTTTCATTTTTTTATTTTTTTGATATTTGTTGTTCACAAAGTTATGTCATAGTTTTCACATGTCAAGCGTCCATTTTGTCCATTTGTTTTTTGGTGGCCAGACCATAGGTGTGGGGATGGCACAAAAAAGAAAGGGAGCTGATGTTTCTCGCTTACCGTCTGCGTGGGCTTGGACTTCCCGAAATGCCGATAAGTGGAACATCAACTCCGCTTTGGGAGTATACAACTACTGCCATGAGGCAGCCCTATATACGCCAAAAAGGAGCGTCTTTCCTCTTTATCCTTGCATTTCTGATGTTCGTAAGTGTCCAAGTTACGCGCAGAAAGAATAAAGCGAAATTGCTATCTCAAATATTTAACGTCAAGCGCCACTCTAGGCCCATGACATTGCAAAGATAATCAATTTCTTTGGAAAAACGCTCAAAATATAAAAAAAAATTTGATGTTTGCCTAATAAAATGCTTTGAGCAACAAATATAAACAACAAATCGTTAACCGCAGTAATCCATTTTGTCCAAGTTCAGTTGTCGCCACTACTATTGGCGTCATTTTTCATGAGCTTGCTATAGAACTGATGGTCGAAACTTTTTCTTATTTCACCTATCTCTTCAAAATATTGCCGCATTGTGAGATTAGAGTAGTTTTTGTATTTAGTGTCCCACAGGTCGATAAGAGTTGGCGTGAAGGCATCATAGCATTTGTTAAGAATTGTGGAATACTGATCATTGATTTCACTCAATCGATAGCTCTCATATGGCTTGAGATAACGGTTATAGCAAGGGCGCGCAAGAGCCATCATCTCGTCTCGGAGGGTGCTGAGGCTTATTTCTTTCTTGACGGGTGCAGGTGTTCTCATGTTTCTTTCGGCCTCGGCCGGAATAGCAGGTCTGGTCGGTGCAGAGGGAGAGTTTAAAGTTTCACCGATAGGTGTCTTCTGCTCAGGCTCTTGCTGCAAAGAAACAACTGTTTCAGAATTGTTTTTGGGCTTATTTGTCACTACAGAGTCGGCTGGCGGAGCTAACACAGCTGTGGTGCCGGCACCAGGACTTTCCTTAACGTTAGTTTTGGTACCTGGAATAAGCCACCATGCCGCGAAACCTAATAGGAGTGCGATAGCAGCAAAAGCGAGGGGCAAATTCCACTTGACACGCTTACCACTCAGTTCTGACCTAAGTTCGGCTATGCTTTGGTAACGGGCATCCTTGTCTTGCTGTGTGCATCGCGCGATGACCTTGTAATATTGCTTGGCACAGGGCAGAGTGGCGATGATGCGCCCCAGGGCGTATATGTCAGTGCGCTGATCGACTTGACCTCCTGACGCGAGCTGCTCGGGAGCGGCAAACGACGAGGTGCGTCCCATGGTGTCGCTGAAAGTATCGGTGTAACAGAATCCCAAGTCGGTGAGTTTGAGTTCGTTGCCCACTCTGGTGATAAGAATGTTGTCGGGCTTGAGGTCAAGGTGCACAATCTGGTGCGAGTGTAGATATTCCACCACGTCCAGAAGTTCTCCAAGCAATCGTCTCGTGTTGTCGGCGCTCTTGAAGAACGCTGGATTGAGCTGAGCAAACTTGCTCAAAGTGACGCCATCGATCCACTCGGTGAGCAGATAGTCATCGCCACAAGCAAGATATCGCACCAGATGTGGGTGGTCGAGGTTGTAGCCCGTCTCAAACTCTTTGCGCATGGCTGCCACGTAGCGTGGATTAGAGCGCAACTCGGGCTTGAGACGCTTGAGGAAGTGCTGCTTGCCGTAGAGCTTCACTCGATAACATTGGCTCGTACCGCTAATCACGTTGAGCGGCTCAGTAGCATCTATGTCAAAATGGCTGTCACCAAATGCTGAGGTTTCCATCAGTTACAGGATTTTGAATTCCACACCTTGAACCTTACCTGCTGTGAAAGAGCCCAAATTTTGGCCTGCGCGTACCACGCTGCTCACCAACAACGGATAACCCTGCACCACATGGTCAATAGAGAGCTCATCGGCAACCAGCAGTTTACTATTCTCACTTTCAATCACAGTAAAGCTGTTGCCACCCTGAAACTCGAGCACAAGACTTCGCCCTGGCTGATAGGTAACCAGCACACGATCGCCTGGTTTCAAGTCACTGGCATGAATCTCGGTGGCGCAGGAGCCAAAGCCAGAGTTGCCATTCACGTTATCAACGAGGCTGAGTGCTTCCCAGCTGTCGTAACCAAGATAGCGTGCGATGATATCGAGTGTGACGACACGCGGCTGGCGTTCATCGTCGATGAAGCCGAGCAGGCGTTTGACAGTGTTCACACCCAGGTGATTGCCCGTTCTTGACTCGATGTCAAGGGCAAGAGTTTGACAATCGGCCGAATTATGCAGTGGGCAGTGGCACTGCTTGCTGAGTAAATCTTTTATAAATGGCGAAAAACGCATGGCAAAAGCATTTATTATAGCTATAAGCCTATTACTATTATAACTATCAACAAAAAATATTAAATCATGTAACAAAAGTAATGTTTCTTAATGATACAGACAAGAATTTCACCTTTTTTGTTAACCACTTGATGTTTTGCCAAAAAGTTCAACCAAAAAGAAAAACGCTGACTATCAGGTTAATTACCATGATTATCAGCGTTCTTTGTTTCAGTCGGGATGACTAGATTCGAACTAGCGACCCCACGCCCCCCAGACGCGTACTCTAACCGGACTGAGCTACATCCCGAACTGTGCCACAGGGAGGTTTAACTCCCAAAAGCGGTGCAAAGTTAATCAACATCTCGGACGTGTGCAAATTTTTTAATCTTTTTTTACTTTAAAATTTTTGAGTAGGCCAGAGAAAGCTGAATAGTCAATCTACCCTATGATAATTTGCAGCACTTACCTAACTGGGTTATATACTTAATTTAGATGACAATAAGCACATGGAAGGAGAATAAATCGTAGGTGGTGTCATCAAATGGGATGGCAGGGATGTCCGGGAAAGGTGGGAAAGGTGGGAAGAATGTCAAAGAGCGAGGTTATGCGACAAAGATAGTGGAAAGTGTTTGGTTGCGCGAGGGCAATAACATACAGTGAATAAACTACGGATTCATCTGATTAATCTGATTTGTTTGGTCGCTGCTGGATAATCTCAAAAAGGACAAAAAGCTACGAAAAGCTTCGCTTCGCTCAGAATTATTAAAATATTAGTGTGCGGTAAGCGATGGGGTCGCCGCCGGCGACGAGGCGGAGGACAGGCTTTACCGGCAGTGCCGCTATCTGTGTTCGCTATCGCTCGCAATGATAGCGGTACTGCCGGTTATTCAGAGGGCACCCTCGCGGGTGCTTCAAGGCTATGTAGGTGCTCGCTATCGCTCGCTATGATAGCGGTACTGCCGGTTATTCAGAGGGCACCCTCACGGGTGCTTCAAGGCTATGTAGGCGTTCGCTAACGCTCGCTATGATAGCGGTAGTGCCGGTTATTCAGAGGGCACCCTCACGGGTGCTTCAAGGCTATGTAGGTGTTCGCTATCGCTCGCTATGATAGCGGTACTGCCGGTTATTCAGAGGGCACCCTCGC
>CAMKGM010000084.1 GCA_946412245.1 uncultured Bacteroidales bacterium | reverse complement strand
CAGCGCGAGATTGCTGCACAGATGGGGGTGTCCCTCGGCAAGGTCAATAACCTACTGAAGCCGTAGTCTAATCGTTCACGGTGTTCGTGGTCCGGTAAGCGTGAACAAACTGAACAAATGAACACCGTGAACATTTTTAACTAATTGAATATGAACAAACAATATAAATATTCTTTAGCTAAGAAGGGCAAGTGGATCTGCCCTCAGTGTGGACATAAGACCTTCGTGTGCTACGTCGACGAGAACGGTAACGTGCTTGACGAGAGCGTGGGCAAGTGTGACCGTGCCGACAAGTGCAATCATCACTACCCACCGCGCGAGTATTTCCAGGACAACAACCTGCCTGTACCTCGCCCTTCATCAGTGGTGAGACCTTTCGTACCTGCATACGTCCCGCCGAGTTACATTGAGCCTGAAATACTCAAGCGCTCTGTAGAGAACAAGGGGAACCACCTTAATTGCTTTCTAAGGTACCTTGAGGATTTTGCCGGGTTCGAGGCTGAGAAGATACAGCGCATGAAGAGTGAGTACTATATCGGCACTGCAAAGCACTGGCGTGGTGCGACCGTATTCTGGCAGGTTGACAGGTTCGGAAAGGTCCATGCAGGCAAAATTATGCTGTATGATATCATCCAGGGCAAGAGGGTCAAAGAGCCGTTTAATCACGTTACTTGGGCTCACACGGTGATGGGCCTGACTAACTTCAACCTGAAGCAGTGCTTGTTCGGTGAGCACCTTCTGGACAAATATCCAGACAAGCCTGTAGCTGTTGTCGAAAGTGAGAAAACGGCTGCTATCCTCGGAGTAGTCATGCCTAGCTGCGTTGCTGTTGCCTGCGGCGGATGCGGCAATCTCACCTCGACCATGTGTGAGCCGCTGAAAGGGCGCGATGTCATCCTGTTCCCTGACAACGGGAAATATAAAGAGTGGACCGAGAAAGGCAAGTCTATGGCTCACATGTTCAAACGTCTATGGATCTCTGCCTTCGCTGAACATCTTACATGGTTATACGGAGAGGGGAGTGATATCGCAGACTATATTTTGAAATGGTACGATTCTTGGACGCGTGAATACGACGGTGAGGTGCCTATTAATTTGTCACTCAAACAACTGAAATGAACTATTAACTGACGGCTGGGGTGAGGGCTGCCCACCCCAGCTTATAAAAAAAACATTAAAATGAAACTATTTATTAAAGAGGGAACTAAACAGATCGATTCTCACCAGTATGAAGGCAGGGACGATATTGAAGAGCTCATTATTGCTGATACCGTTGAGGTAATCGGCGAGGCTGCATTTTACGGCTGTTCTAATCTCAAGAAAATCACTTGGGGTAAGCGCGTCCACACCATCGGCAGGGACGCTTTTTACAAGTGTGTTTCCTTGGAATTGTTGCATCCGCCGCGCTCAGTAAAGCTCGTCGAAGTTTGTGCATTTGCTTTATGCTCAGGGTTGACTTACGTTGAGTTTGAAGACAATGACGGCATAGAAATCGAGAATAACGTCTTCACTAATTGCACTGGGCTCACTTGCGCGATCTTACCCAACGGACTGAAAACGATATATGAGGAGACTTTCTGCGGGTGCACTAAGCTCGAGGACGTTTTTATCCCTAGCACCGTTACAGGTATTGGTATCATGGCATTTTGTGGAATCGGCGCCAAGGAGATCGAGCTGCCCGACTCTATTGAGGTGATTGGTATGTTCGCGTTTTTTAATTCCAAGCTCACTAGCGTATCTATTCCCAATAGTGTTTCGACGATTGGTGACTCAGCCTTTGGGCACTGCCATAACTTGGAGCGCGTCGAGGTCGGTGATTCTGTTGTGTGCATTGGAAAAAAGGCCTTTGAGAACTGCACGATGCTTGGAGAGGTAACGTTCAGGAGCGCCATTATCGGCTCCATAGGGGACTACATCTTCAAGAAATGCAAGAAACTCAAACGCATCAATGTACCGGCAGGTGCGATGAATGCCTATAAGCGCATGCTGCTAACGTACCTGCACAAGAAGCTGGTGGAATTCTGATAGCCCCCTCGTCTAAGCGTCATTCAGGATGCAGCGGCGACATTATGGGAGCGGCGGTGAGCCGTTCCCTTTTTCGTGCCCGTGCGTGGCTTCTGGGCGCGTTTAATAGACTGATTGGGTGTCGCTATCGCCTGGGGGTGGTAGCGGGAGTCCACGGCCTTCTACGCCAGTCAGAGCGATATAGCCTTCACGCAGCGGGTTGAAGTATTCATCAAGACCATAGAAGTAGTGTCCATGGCGGCATTCATCGAGGGCAAGCTTGAACCACTCTACATACTCACGGTCGCTACCGTGGGCGTTGCGAGCGAGGCGTGGGTATTCCTGGATGATCCTCTCAGCATTCTCACGTGGGGTCATGCCGCTGTCGTCCCATGGCAGGGTACAGTCGGGAGTGTACAGTGCCTGGTCATCCCCACGCTGCTCGTTAAAAAATGCGCCGCACCCCTTCCACGTGTTTTTCTTTATCGTGAGCCAGCAGCGGTAACACATGCCGTTGGGGCTGATGTACGGGCACACACGGAACAGCTCATAACCCATCCTGTGAAGCTCGGCGACGGTCTCATAGTACCTGACGAACCGGGCGTGTATATCAGCTTCTGTCATTGTTTCTTGAGGATTGACCGTAACTGATCGATGGGCATTAACTTGCCGTTGACCGCGCGGTGTAGCATAGCGTGGCAGTTGGGGCATACCGGCACAAGGTCTTTCTCGGGATTTAGGCGGTAAGACTTTCCTATGGATGCTAGCGGGACGATGTGGTGGAGTAGGGATTACCTGGTGTGTGTGGAGTAGTGAATACCTGTTCATGACATCGACACTGAGATGTGAGGAATCACTATAGACGATGGTTGTTAATTATTAATAATCAACACGAGTTTGATTGGGGTATGGATGTTTCCGTTTGATACGTCCCTTTTACCTCGCTGTATTATTTTTTAGGTCGATTCTCTCGCGCAAGGCTTGAAAATCGTTTCATATTGCGTTTACTTTTTTGGGATATGTTTGTTGTACTGTTATTGCTGTATATCAGCGCTTTGCGATGGTGTTGCAGGTTACTTTATCTCTCCTAAAGGCGGAGATTAACCGGGGAAACCCTATATTTGTATCCTGAAATACTTTTTCTGGCAGAAACTTATTAACTTATATTATTAACCATTATTTACTGACTATGAATAATCAATCATTACTCCGCAAGCTGCTGGCCTTGATGCTGGCCTTGCCCTTGTTGATGTCGGCCCAGGAGGTCACTTTCTGGAATTTCTCCGACACCGAGATGTTTCCCAGCGACACCTTGTGGGAAACGACCACCCTGCATGGCGTGACCTTTGTCACCGACGGCTCGTCGGCCGACCGTGTTCCCATTTTCCAGAGCTGCTCCAGCCGCACGTGGACTTCGGCTGACGGCGCCGAGGAACTGATGTTTACCCAGCGATTGAAGATTAACGGCAAGTCCAGCACGGCCTATCGCTGGCTGTATTTCACTGCCAACCCTGGCGACACCATCGAGGTGTGGGGTAACTCCACGTCCTCGTCCTCGGCGCGCACGCTCACGTTCAAGAGCGGCGGCTACAATGGTGTGTCGTGGGGCGATGTCGATCTGGCGACAGGCTCCAATCCCTCCTACGGCTATGTGGTGTATGGCGGCAGCGAGGAGACCGTCATGGCGATGGTTTCATCTGGTTCCTGGTACACCTATGCCATTCGCCTGAAGCCCAATCCCGACTTCGGCGGCGGTGACACCCCGCCGACGCCCACCAAGCGTTGGTTCTTCAAGCACGGCTGGGGCGACGGCTTGGATGCCTCATGGGAATGGCGCGAGCTCTATCCCAATGCCGATTCCACCTTATATATCCGTCAGGATGTCTATGGTGGCACGGGCTGCAACTATGCCGATAACGCATTGGGCATCAATTCGGTGTGGGTGCCGTTGAGCGACCTCACCCTGATTGACAATCCCGCCGTGGGCGACTCGGCAGAGTTCGTCTTTAACCCCGTGACTAAGGCGATTTCCATCCGCTTGACCAAGGCGGCGCCTCAGGATGAAGTCATTGTTGAGCCCGACCCCACCAAGGCATTCTCGCTCGTGGGCGGCCGCGTATATCTTGACAACAGCCTTGCCGGCTGGGACGACGAGTGCATCTATCTGGTAGTGGGCAACGACAGCGAGTCGCTGTGCGTGCGTTTCCTGCCCGATACCGTGGGCCGCCTCACCTGCCCGGTGCCTTATGTCAAGGAGGATATCACCTATGCTGCCGTGATAGGCAATAGTCACTTCACCAGCGGTGCATGGGGACCGAATACGATTACCGCGGCCAATCACTACTCGGCCATCTACAGCGAGGGCTGGCAGTCGGGCGTGAACGACGGTTGGGAGATTGCCCTTGGCGCTGCCGACAATGGTTGCCCGCTCACGCTGATGCACCTCGAGGGCGAATATGGCGAGAGATTCACCACCACCGAGAAGAACAACTGCTTCCGCCTGAATGATGACTTGCGGCAAATCACGTTCATCTTCTCGACCTCGCGCACCCGCTTCGTCATCTCACCGTTGAATCTGAAGAAACTCTACGTCTATGGTTCCATCTCCAATTGGTCGCAGAGCGATGCCGACTACCGGATGACTGGCTTCAGTGCCGACGGCTGCTTCTATCTGACCTTGCCCTACAGTGCCATCGAGCGCACCGGCAACGGCGGTCAGCCCGAGTTCCTGTTCAAAGTCTATCACATGAACGGCAGCTCCTATGTCACCCAGTCGTGGCCCACGCTGGCCGAGGGCTGCGAGGACTACCTGACCTTCTGCTCCAACGGCTGGAAGCAGATTGTGGCCTTTAACGACGATGATGTCGAGGATCTGGCACAGCGCAAAGCGACCGCCCTTTACATCCGTCCGCTGTCAGACTTTGACCTGAGTGACCCGATGGAGCAGGAGCGCATCTCCAACTTCCGTCGTGTGCCCGGCACCGAACACCTGTTCCGCTCCTACCACCCCTATCACTCATCGCGCTCTCAATATGACACCGAGCGGGCACGTCTCGAGTGGGTCGCCAACTTGGCCACCGAGGCTGGTATCAACTGCGACATCGCGTTGTCGGGCAATCTGGAATCGGAGGACGGCAATGCAACCTACACCGTTGGCGGCACGACTTACACGACCACGATTCCCGATTACTACCGCACCATCATCAGCAACAGCCGTGTGCTCTACGTGGGTCGCCAGAACGGTCACACGCCGTCCTATGACCATGCGCTCTACTATACTGACCAGAGCCGCTTTGCCGAGTGGATTCAGGAGATTGTGCGTTTCATCAACGATGAGGACCATCCTGTTCCGTTCCAGATTCATTGCCACCTGGGAGCCGACCGCACCGGTGTCTTCTCGGGCGTTTTCGCCGCCATGTGCGGTGCCTCGTGGGATGACATCGCCGTCGATTACAACCGCACGAGCGATATGCAGATTTCGGAGTATCGTCATTCCAACCAGCTGCGATATGCCTTATACCTGTTGACCGGATTTGACCCGTTGATTCTGCCCTCAGGCCCCGATGCCGTGCCCTCGGTCTACACTGCCACGACGCTCGAAGAAGCCATCGCTTCACACAACGCCTACAGCGGCGGCAAGGCACTCTACAGCTATCCTGCTATCGGCACCCCGCTGCCCACGTTGCAGGAAGCCGTTGCCGCCCACTTTGTTGAGGGAGGCTACCTGGACCCGATTGAGATCAAGTTTTGTGTCGCCAAGTTGCGTGGCGAGCAGCAGGATCCCACCGGTGTCGTTGACATCCAGGGTGATGCCAAGCTTCCCGCTGTGCGCAAGGTGATGAGAGATGGCCGCGTGCTGATTATGCGTGACGGTGTCACCTATGACGTTTGGGGACACATCGTCGCCCAATAGCCTCTCGATAAGACACTAAGTCGAGATTATAAAGATGGCGGTGTGTCATAATTCTTGCCTAAAACTTTGATCGGCCTAACGGCCGCAAAGTTGATTTCTCGAGCGAAGCTCGATGAATGCTACCAGTTGAGAATTATGACACATCGTCATCTGTATTGTCTGTGTTATAGGCTCTGGATTTGGGCGATGAACTGGTCCTTGGGGATATCGGAGCGGTTGCGCACCCTCATGCGGTAATTATAAACAGTCTGGGGCGAATAGTGTAGAAAGCTTGCAATCTTGGTGCTGTCGTTGATGCCTAGCCGAATGAGGGCATAGATGCGCAATTCGGGTGTCAGCAAGTGTTTTCCCTTGATTTCAATTTGCTCATCCGGTCGCAACAGGGCATTGAACCGCTCGATGAAATCGGGAAACAGTTCCAGGAAGATAGCGTCAAAATTGTCAAACAGCCTGCTCAGGTCTTGAGCCATGGTTGAGGAATCCAGTTGATCCTGCAGTTCTTTGATTTTGCCCATCTTGATGCGTCCCAGTATCTTTGTGCGGTTGTTCTCGGTTTCGCTGATGTATTGTGAACACAGGTTGAACAGTTGACCGATGTATTCCTCCTTGATGCGGTTGCTCTCCACCAGCGCATCACCCTGCTCCCTCAATTGGCGGTTGAGCTGCTGCAGGCTGTTGTTGCTTTCGGTCAATTGGGCTTGCATCGCCTTCATCCTCTTGTTGCTCCTGTAGATGACCGAGAGCAATCCTGCAAGGATGGCGAGAGCCAGCGCGCCGATGCCGATGAGGATGTTGCGGCGCATGGCAAGGTTGTGCTGATGCCGGGCATAGGCATCGGTGATGATGGGCAGGTATTCCCCTACTAATGCCAGCCTGTTGCGTGCATTGCTGGACATGACATCATTGAGCGAGCAGGTGATGTAACGGTAAGCCCGCTCGGTGTCTCCCTCTTGGTACAGTAACCATGCCAGGGACTGCAATGAGGTGTAGGTCTTGCTGCTGTTGCGCTTGTCGATGATAGCCGACATGGTGTAGCAATACTTGGCGCTCTCGGTGTCTCCCATATAGCGGTAGGTGTCGGCCAACTCATACCAATAGATGGCAGAATTGCTGATCAATGCGTCGTGCATGCTACCGAATTGCAGCAGTCCATCCAGAGCCTCCTTGAAGCGGCCATGGCTCTTGTTGAGGGCGCAGGTATTGACACACACCGTCAAGGTGTCCAGTCTATTCACGAGATTGATGGTATCCCGGTAGTGTGATAGCAAGGTTTTGTAATGGGCAACTTCAGCATCATCGGTTGTCATCTGTGAGAGGGATAACAGGATGCTGAGGTACAGGGAGTAGTAATGTGCGTTGTCGCTGATATACTCGTTGTGGGGCATGGCGTCGAGCACGGCCAATGCGTCATTGAGCCTGCCCAGACACTTCAGCGCGTCGGCTTCGTCGAGACGCGCCGCCAGCAGTGAGTCGGGAATGCCAAGCCGCTGGGCATGCTGCACCCGCTGGCGAGCGAAATAAAGGGCAGAATCGAGTCTGATCTTACGGTAGGTCTTGAACAGGGTATGTGCCAGGGCGAAACGTGTCTCGTCATCCTCGGCGTTGTCATTGGCGGTCCGGTAACTTACCAAATCCTGGTGAAGACGTGCGTCATAGTAGGCGCTGCTGTCGATGACGGCATCAAGTACCCTGAGCAGCGAGTCCACACGATAGCGTTCACCGGCATGAGCCATGAAACAACACAGGCACAGCCACATTGCTGTGGCTAAGCGCAGTATTGCCTCGGCTCGCATGGGTGAGAGGTTTTAGTATTGTTTGTTCTCGTTGGGGGTGTCACCGCTCTTGACGTAGCTAATGTGGTTGCCCACGCCTGCTCGATGATTTGCATGTCGCCGCTCTGGACGCCATAGGGCAGGAAGTTCCTGTTTATCGTCCAGTTCTTGTCCTCGTTCAGCACGGGCATCGCCTCGCGCCGATGCTCTTCTGCCTCCTCGGGCCTGTCTTCCCACTCAAGGCCGTAACTGGTGCGCCGCAGGCCGAGCAGATTGCTTCGCTCCTCTCCGGTAGTGGGCCCTTCCAGTGTCTTGATGCGCTCTATCAGCTGTTTTCTCTTCTCAACGTTCATTTTCTCGGTCATGTAAATCATATAAAAACAAACTCCAGTGCGGTTCCCTGCAGGCCGACCAAAGCCTATACTAAACCACAAAGGAGTTTGTTATATCGTCATCTTATTGGTCATGCGCTGGGAGCCATCAGTGTGCAAGGACAGAATAGCAACCGCAAATATACTAAAAATATCAATATCAATAGCTTGAATTATTCAAAATTATTAGAAAGATAGCTTGAAACGTGAAAAACGCGCGCCATTTCCATCCCAAGCCTTATTCTTAATAAGGTATAAAACCCTGATAGCTAAATTTTTAAGTCAAATAATATGTTTCAACTTTTACAGGCTATGTTCTCGTCAATGGCGGAGACATGGCATGGGTCGACGATGGATGTGCGTGCTGCCATTCCTGAGGCTCAAAAGGAAAAGAGTGTTATTAGCGCGCCGTTGGTGAAGGGTGGTGATCCCTACGCTGACGATATACACAGGCTTGAGGATGCACTTAACGAAGGTCGTCCTCTTGATAATGGTCGCTGCATCGAGATTACCCTGCAGGACCTGTTACAGATTATCCCGCGAAAGAGAAGGCGCATCGACGCTTACCGCGGGTTAGTGGGTAGGCTCAAGAAAATGGGCGTAACACTCACGATTGACTCTCAAAAAACTAAACACAATGATTCAGAATTTGAGAAACGGTGACTTATATAGTAACCGAAAAGAAGCAAAGATGAGGCTTGGAGGTCATTTAGCCTTCAACCTGTCAATGGAGAGAGGAGAGCTGTTGTTTATCGAAAACGGCAGTTCTATGGAAAACAAATTAATGAAAGGGCTATCTCATGAAAAAGACTGGAAAGAATGGTAAAGGGCGTAGAAAACAAAAAAGAGGCAACGCAATAGTTTATCTACGCAGGTTAAATGCAGGAAAATCAAAAGAAACCGCTGGGCATAACTTGGGTTATATCGGCCAGACTACAAACCTGTCGAAACGTAACTGGGAGTGGCGTAATCTTAAGAAAGCGTATGGCGGCGAGAAAATCGAGCGTGCAAGACGGCTTTATGGTACTGATGACTGGGAACTGATCATTCTGTATGAAGGCAATGTCAAGAAAAAGTCCACGCGAAAAAAGAAGCTTGACCGGATAGAGACCGCGATGATCAAGTTGTATAATACCGTTGAAGAGGGGTTTAATTCATCCTACGGCCACGGTATGAAGGGCTTGCATCACTCGAAGGCGTCCAAACTTAAAATATCACAGTCGATGCGTGGTATCAAGAAAACCGAAGCGCATAAGAAGGCCATGTCCGAGGGTAAGAAAAAAGCCAAGCAGAGAAGGTTGCGCCAAGAACGGAAACTTCAACGGCAACAGCAGCAGCAATCCTTGAACTCGGCTGCATAACATTAACTTATTGATTATGAAGATAGATAGTAATTACGTATTTAGAGTTAATGTTAGCAACGACAGCTACATGACCAAGAGCGAAGCCTCGGCCTGTCTCAGTAGGGCCGGGGCTGAGGCTGTCGGCAAGGTGAAAATGGCGTTCAGGGAGACGAGCCTTACCGTTGACCAGTTCCTTCAGCAAGCCCTCTCTGGCCACTCGTTCTGTAATCTGTTCGACTATGACCCTAACCAGAAGTATTGGATCGAGACGAGCGCGGGCAAGCGTTATCAGTCATATCCAGTTTACCGTCAGGGCCGCAACAAGGGCTGTATGAAGCTGAATTTCAAGAGTGACAGGTTCTTTCGTGGGAGCCAGACAGTGTTCGTGGATGTCGATTATACGCGCTTCAAGACGATACCCGAGTACCTGGATTGCCTCACGCTCAAGCCTACCTGTGCATATATGTCCTATTCCGATAAGCTGGAGAAGGATGGTGTCACTTCCAGGCGGTTCAGGTTGGTTTATGTGATGGACCGGGAGTTGAACAAAATGAACATGAACATCGTGAACAGGTATATCACGGACTGCATCATCAGGGACACGGGGGAACCTATGGCCGATGAATGTGGTACCAGGGCAAGCCAGTATTTCAATGGTGTCAGCGGTAATGCCGAGTGTTATGCCACCTATTACATCTTTTCACGGCTTGATTTTCCTGATAGCCTGCCGGATGTCATTGTTCAACCACCGTCCCCACCATCGCAACAAACATCACTGCCGACCGTTGAATTTGATGATCGCCTGCTGCATGATATGGGCACTATGGACTATAAGACGTTCATGCACTATAATTCACGGAGATACTGTTACTTTTATAGGACTGAGCGCGCCGAGTGGATAGATGGGCTTTACCAGCTGACCGACGAGAGTTACCTTCAGCTATGGTGGCACCGAGAGACGATCACCGACGGCAACCATAGGCGGCGTACACTCTTTAAGCGCGCATGCCTGAGGAGACTGATCAACCCATACGTCGATGCTAACACGCTGCTGTTCAATATGTATTTGGATTTTCATCGGTTCATCGACAACACCGACCATATCATCACATTGGACACTCTCACACGAAGAACCAGGCGGGCGATGATGATGACCTATGACGAGTTGAGGGGGTATTGCAAGTATGAGATCAATTACTGGAAGAAACACAGGCCAAAGTTCATCATGCACCCCGA
>CAMKGM010000083.1 GCA_946412245.1 uncultured Bacteroidales bacterium | reverse complement strand
GTTGAGAGAAATAAAAAATGAAAAACAGAGTTTTTACATTTTTATTGCCGAAACGTCGCCTAATTTATCAAAAATCGGCCCGGGCAGAGAGGAATATAAAATATATTTGAGTTTTCCCCAGCTGCCACCTGATTTATCGTCTACCAGGTCAATTTGCTCCGTTATTTTATTTATATGGGGTTTAAAATCGGGATTTTTTATATAAATTTGCACTATTAACAATAGCTGTAAACTGTAAATGAAACTTTCACCCTTGATAAAAGCAATGCTCGCTGAGCGCTGTGGACACAACATCGACACACCTGCCGAGTGCGTGGCTCTATCACTTGACATTGAGACAATAACTGGTGAGCACTTGGGTGTCAACACCCTCAAGCGCTTGCTCGGCTTTATTGACGACGAGCGCGAGCCACGCATCTCAACCCTCAACATCATAGCACATTACCTGGGACACGACACTTGGCAAACCCTAAAGCTGCTCGATGACGATAAGGGCAACTCCATCTTCAACGAAACAAATGATGAACTACACACCGCCAAGCTCACATCGGGCGCAACAATCGAAATCACTTATAAGCCCAATCGTCGACTGGTCATCAAAGCGCTGGGAGGCAACGCCTTCGTCGTTGAGAAGAGTGAACACAGCAAGCTGCGAGTGGGCGACACGCTGCGTCTCGACCACCTGGTGAAAGGCTACCCACTACTCGTGAGCGAAGTGCTGAGAGAGGGAACCTCGTTAGGCACGTTCACCGCCGGCAAGGCACAGGGTATCCAATTCAAACTCTTATAAAAAAACGACTATGGACTTGTCACAGTTCTCTCAAAACCAGGAAATCGATATCGATGCCGAGCGTCTCATTGCGAGCGGTGGCACCAGCCTGTGCTACCGTGTGAAGCTCTACGGCAAGCAGCACTTCCTCAAGCGCCTCAAGCCTGAGTTTCGCTCCAATCCACGATACGTGGCTGCCATACGCAAGGAATTTGAGACAGGCTACAACCTCGACCATCGGCATCTTGTGCGATATGTTGCCTGTGGCGACGACTACATCCTCACTGAGTGGATTGATGGTGTAACTCTCAAAGAGTTTGCCGAGAAAAATCCCACCTTTTTCAATTACCGCGACAACGTGCGGCGGTTGCTGGGCGAACTGCTTGATGTGGTGGAGTACCTACACTCGCACCAAATCGTGCACCTAGACCTAAAACCTGACAATATTCTAATTACAAGAGTGGGCAACGAACTCAAGCTCACTGACCTTGGATTCTGTTACACCGACACTTACACCGACACCATGGGGCAAACATCCTCGTTTGCAGCTCCCGAGCAGCTTGACGGGGGTGGACACGTTGACGAGCGAACCGACATCTATGCCATCGGTAAAATTCTTGGCACTCTGCCTTGCGCCTCTTCCTATAACCAAATTATTGAGCGTTGCACCAAGCCAACTACCGAAGACCGATACCAAAGCATTGACGAGCTTAGGCAGAACTTGAACGGGCACCGTGGCAAGTGGAAATGGACTGCTTTTATTCTGGCACTGTTGTGTCTCATAGGATTTGCCTTTTGGGTGTTATCTCCATTCACTAATGAAACAGTCGAGTTAAAGACCACCGATACTACATCAGTTTACAGTAATAATAACGACACCGTGCCCCCCACAGTAAGCGACAACAATAGCATGACACAAAGTAATCCCGGTGATATCCCATCCACAACTCATGCTCCATCAATTCCTAAACCAATGCCCCCAAGCGCCTATGCCCCAAGTGCAGTCTCAGCCCCATCGTCTTCTTCGGCTGCACCCACACAAGGAGTTCCTGTCAACAAGAGCGCACTGCGCAGCGAGCTTGAAGGCATTGCGCGCCCCATTTATAACAAGTATCTAAAACAATTTGAGGATAAAAAGGGAATAGATTATTATGACAACGAGTTCAGAGAGAACAGAACAAAGTATCTTGACGAAGTTGCCGACAAGTTTTTTTATATGTGGAACACAAAATATAAAGACAGGATACCTGAGCATGAATATAATCCTCTTGCTGTAGAAGTGATGCATTCCTATATTAATAGACTTAATGAGAAACTCTTTCCTCAGGGACTTTGATTTTGGACAAAATGGATGGCGCATATTTGCGTTTTTGTCAATATCTTTGACAATTGCAAAGAAAATTGCACGAAAAGCATAATTTTTGGCACTAACGGAGCGTTTTTTCCTGGAAATTCACTATCTTTGCATCGCTGTGGGTTAGAGTGCTCACGGCAATGACATATTAGAGACAGCGAATTTCGCTTTATTCTTTCTGCGCGTAACTTGGACAATTACTATAATCAGAAATGCAAGAATAAAGGGGAAAGACGCTCCTACTTTGGCGTATATATGGCTGCCTAAGGGCGGTGAACTATATACACCCAAAATGGAGTTGATGTTCCACTTGTCGGCATTTCGGGAAGTCCAAGCCCACGCAGACGATAAGCGAGAACCATCAGCTCCCTTTCTTTTTTTGTGCCCATCTGCCAAGACTTATATAATCAAATGGACAAAATGGACGCTTGCCGACTCAATACAATGACATAACTTTGAAAACAAAATAGATTTTTAACTAAAGAAACAAAAGAATTATGAAGAAAAAGATTTTATTTACATTGCTGATAATGGGAATTCTACCAACAATAGGATTCTCAAAAGCAAAGATTACAAGTGAAAATGAAAAATATCGCAGAAACTCTTTATGTACATTTTTTAGTCTTTACAATTTTGTAGATGTTTACAATGAAAATGCTCTCAGCAAAATGTCACATGTTCTTAACTACTATGAAGTCCCTGATAAATTTGATGACATTACCGTTGGAGATAGATTTGTAAATCTGAAAAATATTGAGGTCAAAGAAGAGTATCTTAAAATAGTTGATCCTAACTGGAAAGATAAATCAAAAAAGAAAGGTGGTTTCTTGGGATTTATGGGTGATGTCCTTGACAATTTGGGTTCAAAAGAAGAAAGAGAAGCAAGAGAAAAGCTAAAAAAGGTTGGTGACATGTGGAGTTTTATGGATTCACATACAGAAGTCATTTCAGCATCTTCTCAAGAAGAGTATGACAGAAACACAGTAGAAACAGCCGCAAAAATTTGCAAGTATTTGGTTGACAACAAAATTGCCAATAAGTTGATTGCAAAATGGTTCAATGCAAAGAGTACGAAAATTAATGGTTCCTACTATGATTTATCTTATATTCAAGACCGTGGTTCTTATAATGCGAGTGAGCTTGATGTAATGCGCGCTCTTGAGTCTAATCGTAAATGGGCAATCTTAGAAGATGCTGGAATGGAATTAATTCCTCATACATTCATTTCTTTTACCGAATATGAGATTATGGATACAAGAAAATACCTTGAGAAGAAAGATCAGGTATATGAATTAGGGAAAAAATATTGGGCTGCAAAAAATGCAGAATTAGATAAATATTCAAAAAAGAGTTCATCAGAGTCTTCCTCAAAGCAGGATAAGAAGTCTGAGAAGAAAAATGGTATGTCATTAGGAGGTTTTCTTTCCTCTATTGGTATAAAGAAGATGACCCCAGCAGAAGAAATGGAATACAAAAGACGTAAATTAGAGAATGCAGTTGGATTTTATGTGACTTCAACTACCTATCTATTCCAGCTTGTGTGGAATAAACAGATTCAAGATATATTTATCAGGGACTATTGGGATGCTGATGTATCCAAATTATTAAACAGCGATGTTTTCCAATTAAGATATTTAGGTGACTCAAGAAACCTTGTGAAGAATAATTCAGAATTTGACATAAAATTTGAAGCACCCATTGAAACGACAAATAATTCTTCACAAAACTTTTTTAAAGCCCTTTTCGGAAAAGCGAAAGATTTTTTTGATAATAATAATCGTCGCAGTCAATTAACAAAACAGGAAATAACTACAATACTTGCTGCACAATCTATTGCTCAATCAATTGATAAAACATTCGCTGACTTACAAAAGAATCATGAAGAATTTAGAGTTAAGGCTCCTTTAATTGATGTGGAAAAAAATAATATTACTGCTTTCATTGGCATGAAAGAAGGTATTACATCTAAAACAAAATTTGAAGTCCTTGAAAAAGTTTTTGATGAGAAAAAGGGCACTTTTAAATATAATAAAGTGGGTACCCTTAAAGTCGACGGCAAACGCATCTGGGATAATAGATTTAAATTGATAGAAGATGATGAAGATAAAAATAAAGAGAATATTGATAGAACTTTTTTAAAAGGCGATGCGGGAAAACTTGCACCAGGCATGTTTATTAGACAAACAAAATAATTAAAATTATAATCCCTAAAGTAGATAGATGCTCATTACGTGTGCAAAGGATAAATATTATCTATGAATGAGCAAATATCTACTTTAGGATTTTTATGGTAAATCATGAAAAAGATATTTTTAACCCTATTATTGGCTCTTTTTGTTATTCCTTTTGATGGTCATTCTAAGAGCAAAGAGCCACCTTTTCAGTGTGAGCTTGAAATGGCTGAGATTGGAAAAGCAGGAAGTGTTGTTGCCAAATTATGGGTCTATTCAAAAAACAAAAAGATAAACGACGAAACAATTATCAAGAATGCGATTCTCGGAATATGTTTTAATGGCGTTCAGCCTAATGAAAGCAGGCGCATGCGGGGCATGAGACCTCTTATTGAAGGTGTTTACGAAGATTATAAAGATTATTTTGAAAACTTTTTTAGTTCTCAGGATTATCAAAGATTTGTGCGAATTGGACTTGATGGCTATGCTGAGCAAGGCGATCTTATCAAGGTAAAAAAACAATATAAGGTAGGACGAATTGTTGTTATTCATCTCTCGGATTTAAGAAAGCGATTGGAGGATGACAATGTTATAAGAAGTTTAACTAATGGATTCTAAAATGAAGAAAAACCTATTACTAATGGTGGTAGTTTGGGTTTGGGCTATTGCCTACCCACAAGCCAAGAAACCAACGTTGATGGTTGTGCCAAGCGATTATTATTGTCAACAGCATGGATATTATATGTCTTCGGTGGTTGACGGTAAAACTGAAAGATATCCCGACTACCAAAAAGCATTACAAAATGACTTTGAACTCAATACGGCAATTACAGTCATGGGACAAATTATGGCCGACAGAGGCTTTCCTTTAAAACTGCTGGAACAAGAAATAAAGACCATAAACGAGCAAGATGCCGAGGATGAAATGTTAACATCTAAGAGTGGTGGTGAAATTGCTGAAACGCCTTATGACAGACTCAAGAAGAAGGCTAAATGCGATATTATTCTTCAACTTGGATGGAAAATCAATCATTTTGGCCCAAGGTATTCCTTAACATTCAACTTACAAGGAATTGATGCCTACACAAATAAGCAAATTGCAGCCTGTCAAGGCACAGGAGAACCCACTTATTCGGCAGAACTACCCATTCTTATTGAGGAATCAGTGGTAAATAACCTTGAGACCTTTAATTATCAATTACAAAATCATTTTAACGATATGGTGGCTAATGGTCGCGAAGTTACAGTCAATATTAAAAGATGGGATAATGCTGTTTTTGATCTTGAAACAGAATTTGGCGATAGAGAGTTAGGTGAGATAATAGAAGACTGGATGGCCGATAATACTGTTAGTGGGAGGTTTAATACCGTTGATGCTACCGAAAACATGATGGTTTTCCAGCAAGTAAGGATTCCACTTTATGACGAAAGGGGAAGAGCAAATGATACCAGAAGATGGTGTCGAGGTTTAGTGAATATGCTCAAGGGACTAGGCATAACAAGTAAATTAACAACCAGAGGTTTAGGACAAGCCTCAATCATAATAGGAGGGAAGTGAACAATGAAGAGATTATTATTAATAGGAACTATCGTTTTAGTAGCTTCTTCTTCTTGGGCTCAAATTCACCTAACTCCATATCTACCTGAGAATATGTCATTGAAGTCCCCAAGTGCTTATAATGTCTTGTTAAATAAACTCAACAATCTTATTTCTCAAAACGGGCTGGTTGTTTCAGACAATTCACAAAGATTTATTATTACATGTAACTGTGTTGAAGTCTCTAAACATATTGTTGCCGGGGCTCCAAACAAAGTTGCATATATACTTGATTGTGGCTTTTATATTGGGGACGGAATCACAGGTGCGAAATATGCGAGCACAAGTATTCAAACAAAAGGCGTAGGCAATAATGACAATAAAGCCTATATGAATGCCATAAAGAACATTAGAATAAAGTCACAACAGATATCGTCTTTAATTGAAATTGGTTCCAAAAGAATAATACAATATTATGAAACCAATAAAAATGATATCTTTAGTAAGGCCAATGCTTGTATATCCAATGGCGATTTTGATGAAGCGATATATCAATTAACTCTTGTCCCACAGGGATGTTCTTATTATGAACAAGCACAGGATAAATTGATTGAGGTTTATAATCTGAAAACTGAAACTCATGATAGACAAATCTTGATGCAGGCAAAAAGCATATGGGCATCAAATCAAAACAAGGAGTCGGCGAGTCAGGCAGTTGATATGCTATCAGAAATTAGCCCGTCTTCTTCAGTATTTGATGATGCTCAAACATTATTGAATAACATAAATAATGGTGTTAAGAGAATACATGATAGGGAATGGGCAGAATATTCAAGACAGCAAGAGCATAATCGTAAAATGGATGTGCTTGATGCTAAAGCAAAGATGCAACGTGATAAACAAAATGCAGAAATCACTCAAACAGCAATAAAAGCTTCGGCCGAAGTAAGAATGCAGAAAATTCAAGCAGCTCGAGATGTTGCAGTTGCTTATGCTATATCTCGTCCACGTATCGTTTATCACATTCATGGGTGGTATTAGTATCCTCACAAGAATGGTTCTTTTGATGACATGTTGTTGGAGATTAATGACTTACATACCAATTAACTAACATAAAACCAACCAACGATTATGAAAAAGTATTTCAGTATTTTAACTGCTGTGATCCTTGCAGCACTGACCATGTCGCTCACAGCTTGTGGCGATGACAATGATGAGCCTTCTGTAAACCCAGGAGGAAATGGCACCATAACAATAAAGCATACAGGTTATAGTGCTGATACATATTATCAGCATTCGGCATACTGGTGCTATTATGAGTCCTCAGATAAAACCAGTTTTATGGCCATATTGAAAGAGAATAAAGATGATATGACTCCAAGTTGTGAGTTGCATTTTAAAATAAGAGGAAATGTTAAAAACCTAACAACTCTAAAATTAGAGAACATTTATGTGGAGCCGTTGTTTCAGAATATTTCACAGTTGGAAACAAGTCCGCATAATCAAATTGGCGGAGAAGTGAGAGTGAAATCGAGTAATGGAGACAAAGTTACTCTGGTTTTTAAAGATGTGGAATATGGTAACAGCACCTTAAATGGAGAAATAACATATGCTTTTGAACAATATTTATAATTTTAATAATCAAAGTAAATAAAAACGATAAACAATGAAAAAATAATGAGAGTCCAATAGACTAAAATCAACCCCCAATACAATTCAATTTAATTAAATAAGTAACACAAAATGAAAAGAGTAATTCTATCAATTTTAGTTGCCCTCACAGGTGTGTGTACATTCGCCCAAAAGGGGCAAGTGGCTACTGGTGTTAATGTCAGTTATACACCATGTCTTGAAAAAGGTGTTTCGTTCAATAACTTTGGTCTTTCGGCCAAGTTTCAGTATGGTTTCACCAAATCTTTTCGTGGTGAATTGCTAGTCGGTTATGACTTCAAGGACAAGGGTATCAGTTTTTTCCATACCTCTGGCAACTTCCATTATCTTGTTGGTATATCCGAGAGATTTAAGGTTTATCCCGTTGTTGGTGCAGGTTATGGCATATTGTTTGCGGATCTTGGCAAGATTTCTGTACATAAAGGCAAATTCCTCATTAATGCAGGTCTTGGTTCGGAGTATGACATAACCGACCATTTGTCGATAGGCATTGAGTTGAAATATCAGTATATCACAGATTTCAGCAGCCAGAAGAAATATCAATATCTCAAAGAACTCAGCCGTCTGCCAATATCACTGGGAGTGGCTTACAAATTCTAACATAATCGTCTATGAAAAAACAATTATTTTTACTCGTAGCAATGCTGCTGGCTGTAATGAGCATCTCGCTCACAGCTTGTGGCGACGATAACGATGAACCCGGAAGTGGCGGTGACATCGTGGGCACTTGGGAGTGTGACATTTCGCGGACTCTTATCGACGAGATGAGTGACATGTACAAGAGTGGTGATCAACTAATTCAATTCCGCTCCGACGGGTCCATGGTGACAGTAAACGCCTATGTCTTAACCGATGCTTGGGCGGCCATTACTGGAGAACGCGAAGAGGTTGAGGTCGAGTATGACACCTATCGCATTAGTGGGGATAAGCTGATATCGGGTGATGGAGAAGCGGTGAAGTTTAAGTTACAAGGTAACAAACTCACGCTAACTCCAACCTCGGAAATCATACTCCCCTTCACATTCACCCGAGTGAGCGACAGTGTGATCAATAAATACCTGAATTGACCATATCAACGATAGTCTTAATGTCCTCAAGTCCTATGTTTGCATCGTCATTGCGAAACACATAGGACTTGAGGACATATTCAGTAGGCGGGAATAAACGAGAGGGTGTTGCAAAACATTAAATATAATGAGAATTACAATTTATGCATAGCAATGTGTCCTACTAAAGTTCCTCTTCGAGGCACAAGCATAAGTCGCTGTTTACCACCAAGCTGCGAACCCCGTTGGGGTTCTTGCATGGTGTTACTAATGATTTGGCTCTTCGAGCCTTTTGACCTCTTCGAGGTTGTGACCTAGAGTTTTGCAACAGCCTGAAATCCACCGTAGCACAAATTTTCGCTTTGCTCGTCTGGTCGGTACCCCTGGTTATTCGGAGGTCAGCTCGATTTCTTATTCCTGCCATTATTGAATTGAATATCATCACACAAGCAGAAGAGTTAAAAACTTTAATGGGGCACTGATGTTTTGAGTATTTTTATTTTGGTAATCTTGAATTAATAAGCCGAAAAATTGGGTAGGAGTGTGGAATGTTGGAAAAAATCATTAACTTTGCAAGTTACAAAGTCAATTAATAAAATTCATTAAGACTAAAACTGCTGTGAAAAAGATTGTTTCGGCATTATTAAAATATGGTATCCCCATTGCCATTAGTGTGGGGCTGGCGTGGTTCTTGTCGAAAAACGTGGACTGGAGCGCCATCAGGCAGAGCCTGAGTAACGACGTGAACTACTGGTGGTTCATTCCGGTTATTGTGGTGAGCGTCATGAGCCACGTGTTCAGGGCACTGCGGTGGCGGTTGCAACTCAACGCCATTGGCATTCGCCCCTCGCTGAGCGCACTGATTAACAGCATCTTTGGCACCTACTTTGTGAACTTGCTTTTCCCTCGCCTGGGCGAGGTGTGGCGCTCGGGCTACATTGCCCAGCGCGAGAAGGCGTCGTTCACCCAGGTGCTGGGCTCGATGGTGGGCGACCGCTTGAGCGACACTGTCACGGTGGGTGTGCTCACCTTGTTCACCTTCTTCCTGGCGCAAGACGCGTTCTACAAGTTCTTTGACCAGCGTGGCGACGGCAGTGGCTCGATGTTTACCTCGTGGGTGTTTTGGGCATTGGTGGCATGTGGTGTGCTGGGCGTGTTGGCACTGGTGTGGATATTCCGCAGCAAGAGTGAGAACAAGGTAATCGCCAAGATTAGGCTCATGCTGCGCAACCTGTGGGACGGCTTTGCCGCCATTGGCAAGATGGACGGCAAGTGGATGTTCTTGCTGTACACAATCCTCATTTGGGGTTGCTACTTCATGCAGCTCTACATTGCTGCCCAGGCTTTTGCTTGCACCAAGGACCTGGGCGTGGTGGCCATTCTTGTGCTCTTTGTGTTGAGCAGCATTGGCATGGCAGTGCCCAGCAACGGCGGTTTAGGTCCCTGGCAGTTTGCCATCATCTTTGGTCTCACGCTCTACGGCGTGGGCTCATTTCCACCCTCCACACCCTACGACCCTCAGGCCTCGGCCTTCGCATGGGTAGTGTGGGGAGTGCAGACGTGCCTTCTCATCGTGCTAGGCATCTATGCCTTCATCAGCATGGCCATCGACCGCAAGCGCATTGCCCAAGGCAAGACCAAGATTCTCACCGAGAGCCAAGGCGATGGCATGAAAATTTAAAGAGTTGTCAGTTGTCAGTTGTCAGTTGTCAGTTATCAGTTGTCAGTTATCAGTTGTAATCAGTTGCCAGTTTTTTACTGGTAGAGACAAATGTAGTGATATTCAGATTATATTTCAGCACATTAAGATATGCAAGACTTCAAGAAGATAGATGTTTGGAAACGTAGCTTTTCTTTCTCAACTGAGATATATAAATGTACGTCAACTTTCCCAAATGACGAAAAATTTGGCTTAGTTAGTCAACTACGCCGTGCTGCCATATCAATACCCACGAATATTGCCGAAGGAGCTGGAAGAGTGTCACGTAAAGATTTTGCTAATTTTCTACAAATAGCTATGGGGTCGGCAAGTGAGGTAGACTGCGAACTTCTTCTTGCCAAGGAACTAGGATTTATTGACATTAATGTATTCACATGTCTTTATAATGAACTAACAGAAATAAGAAAAATGCTAGCATCTTATAGACTTTCAATATTAAACTACAACAATAATATTAAAAATCAGACTTCAAGTAGCTACTAATAACTAAGAACTAAAAACTAAAAACTAAATATGAAACTCATTAACGACAATTTTGACGATTACTTTGAGAGCGGAGCTCCGCAG
>CAMKGM010000082.1 GCA_946412245.1 uncultured Bacteroidales bacterium | reverse complement strand
TTAAATACAATTAAATATTAAAGCAAAATTTGGATTACAACATAGAAGAACATAAGTGGTTGATTTTTAAGACATAAGAGCATAAGCAACAGAAGTTTATGTTCTTTTGTTCTTCTGTCTTATTCTATGCTTTTTTGTCCTTTTCGAGATTATCCGGCAGCGACCAAACAAATCAGCATAATCAGCGGTGAGAGGTTTAGTGATAGCAAAGGAGGCTCCCCGATGACCGGGGAACCTCCTTAGTTATAGCGGGTTGCTGCTCAGGCAGCGTCATTATCAGTTCAGAATCATGTTAATCAGTGCAGTCACATCATTCACATTGATTCCCTCATCGCCATTCACATTAGCATTAGCCTCAACAAACGGAGTGGGGTTCTTGCCCAAGATGTAGTTGATGAGCACGGTCACATCGTTCACATTCACCTCACCGTCGCCGTTCACGTCGCCCAACTTCACAGTAGAAGCTGCCTTCTCAATCTTGAGCTTCATGTCGGCATAGTTCAGCGTCAGGTTATATTCGCCTTGAGCCACTCTGAATGCGTGTACATACTCGTTGGTGAGGCTCAGGTCGATGCCCAGCATCTCATCGGTCACAAAGAAGTCACCGTTGGGGTTCTCGTCAGTTGCTTCTGAAACAGCACCGAAGCGATAGGGAGCGATGTAATTCCAGCCGCCCTCGTCGTTGTTCTCGGCCAGCTCGGTGGTGAAGCTGAAGTAGTTGTAGCCGCTGTTGCGTCCGTCGCAGTTGATGGTTGCGGTATATACGGCATTTTCAGCGTCAACATCCATCTTTTGGCCGGCAGTGGCATCCCAGGTTTGCTCGCCCACTTCGCCCATGATGTAAACATCGGGCATAGGTGCTTGGGTCACAGTTACTTCCTGGCCCTTGGCGCCCTTAGCGCTCACAACGCGCAGTGTGGCGGTGCGGGTCTCGCCGGTGTAGTTGGGCTGAGCGTTGAAGTGCACGATGGTTGAGCTGTTGTTGTTGGCGTAGTAGTCGGCATCGGAGTGAGTAGTCACAGTGAGCCATTCGGGCAGGCCGTCGATGGTATAGCCACCTTCATCCCATACATAGGTTGTACGAACGGCAATTCCCTTGTAAGTTGTACCATTGGTTCCAATCATTTGCAGGTCGCCACCCTGTGCGGGAGCGGTCATGTTCAGGTAGTTGGTGTTCATGTAGGCCACATCCCACATCATGTCGAGGGCGAACACGGCATTGTATTGTGTGCCGTTGGTGGCATTGTACTGCCAGAAGTTACCTGCAACCTCCCCATCGGGTTTGAGGCGTTGTACCAGTGTGGGATACACGCCGCCACGGGCGTAGAAGTCGGCAGTGGTGTTCAGTCTAGCCATATACACGCCGAAGTTCACGCCCTCACGGTTAAAGCCGTCGAGCACAATGGCATAGGGGCCTTCAATCACCTTGCCAACAGGAATCTCAATGTAACCTGTAGACTGTGGTGTTCCAGCGCTGTTTGCACCAACGGTTTTTGACATGACATTGTCGGCAGTGATTTCGGTGGTGTAGAGCACGGTGGCACCTGTCATGCTGTTGGGTGTGGCAAGCGAATAGATGGTGAAAGTGACTGTAGCGCCATTTTGCAAGGCACCCAGGGTGTCGCCCAATGAGCAGTAGTTGAACCAGATGTTTTCAACCCACATGGGAGCAGCGGGGGCTTCCATATATTGTGTGACCATCTTGGCCACATTGCCAGTGCTGGCATGTGTATGCGTGCCAAAGAAAGTTAGGTCAGAGAACGATGTGCTATAATACTCGTTCTTGTCCACTGTATAGACTGTGCGCACATCGAGCATACTCACAGCCAGCGCACGGCTGTTGGCGGTCACATAAGTACCACCGAAGCGGAATGTGTCGGTCTCGGCAGTGATGAGAGGAGCATACCAGCCACTGGTAGCAGAGGAAGGCTTGGGATACGTGGTCCTGTAGTTGAAGTTGGCATCGGGATTGAGGGCGTTGCCCGCATTATTAATCCACGTGGCCTCTTCAGGCGTTGCATACTTGTTGAGGTAGGTCAATGGCATGAACATGGGCACCACCACGTAGGCATACTTGTTGCCGCTATTGGAAAAGGTGTAGCTGTAAGTGCCTTTGGGTTTCTGATACCACACGCTGGTGCCGGAGTTCACATAGGCATTGAATGTGGCGGGTCGCTCAACGGCGAGGCTTTCCATGCTGGGTGCATCTAGTGCGGGAGCGTCAACTTGAGCCTTGAGTTCGCTGGCAGGAAGCCAGTTCACTTCGCAACTGGGCTCTTGGGCCATGTCGGTTTTAAACTGTGCTTGGGCAACTGTTACTCCCGTGAGGAGCGCAGCTGCAAGAATGAAAAGTTTTCTCATAAATCTAATTGTTTTTATAGGGTTATGTTATGAAAAATAGATTGTTTTGGCAATAGTAGCGATAGAAAAACACAGGGAGCGAACCTGTAGATTGTCGCTCCCTGTAGATTGTTTGTGGCGTTAGGCGGTTACGCCCAGGATGATGTTGACCAGTGCGGTCACGTCGCTCACGTTCACAACTCCGTCGCCGTTCACGTCAGCACGGGCATCGTCTTTCTCAATCACGCCCAGAATCATGTTGACCAGTGCAGTCACGTCGCTCACGTTCACGGCTCCGTTGCCGTCCACATCACCGGTCATTATGTCGGGCTTAGTGCCCTGCATGGCCTTGAAGAAGATATAAGCACCGGGATAAGAGAACTTGATGTTACACTCGCGGTATTCAACGCCCTCGGGCAGAGGCTCGGCGGTGATGGTCGGGATGACGATGTCTTCATTTTCCTCACCGTTATCGTCAAGTCCGTAGTTGAGTTCCACGGTCAGCCACTCGGGCAGATCGTTAAAGTTCTCGTCGGTCACGTCCCAACTGTCCATGTTGTGATAGGTGTAGATTTCAGGAGCATAGCTCTCGCCATCGTTGGCAAAGGTGTATTCGCCGGTCTCGGTCGACCAGTTCCACACCATGAATGGACGTTCCACGTCAATCAAGATTGAGATACCGCGCTTGCGGGGTGTTTGGAAGAATGCGTAGTTGCTGTACATGGCCACAGAGCCGTCTTCGAGTGTCTCGCCCAGGTAGCACAGCTCGCCGTGACCCTCATCGTAGTTGTCGCTCGAGTAGAGCAGTGTAAACTCGTTGGTGAAGTCATCGGTGTTATAGCCGGTGAACACAACCAGAATGGGGAAGTCAATTTCAGGATTTACCTCGTAGAGCAGACCCTCGTCCTCGTTCATGAGCGGGAAGATGAACAGACCACCGCGTGCGCAAGTGGTGTCAACGTCGCAAGTGCCTTCTGCAATCAGATTCTCTTCGTCGAGAATGATGGTGCCGTTTTCAAGATCTTGGGCATAGGGTTTCATCTCGTCGAGCTTGTAGACCTTCGCAGTCAGGGTGGTCGTCTTGTCGGGGTCGGTCAGTGCCAGCTGTTGGTAGCGTACACCCACATGGCGCAGCACATAGGGGTGCTCAGGTTTTTCAAATGCCATGCCCAGGAAGTCAATGCCTTGCCAGTTGCGGCCATACCAGCGGCCGGTAGTGCCGCCATCGGCATCAAGAGCACCGACTGAGTAATATGAACCTGCAAGCGTTGAACCGTCGCGGTTTGTGTTGGCTCCAAAAAATTTGGAGCTGAACCACATAGTGCGGTCGCCAGTGTTGCTGTAAGCGGTCTCGTAGGCGGGCTTAGCAAAAATCGTACTGTTATACCAGTTGACGATTTCGGTCTTGTCAGAGTTGGTCTCACCTGCACCGGGCTGATACTTGTTGGCACCGTCGGCGTTGAAGGCGGTGATGGAAGGCACCGTGTCAATGTCATTCTTGTACTCGACTTTCAGGTTTTCTTCCTCGCTGGTGTACCAGCTGTAAATCCAACCTGTTCCCGTTTCATACCTACGGGTTTCGTACTCCCACTCATATCTCTCGGCGTCTTCTGACGCATTCATGAAAGTGCTCTCAAAGTAAGGTGTTACGTGCATGTAAGGGGCATAGTAACTGGTCAAAGAGGTGGATCCTGATGAGGCACCTCTAGTGTAGTGGCAGCCCCAGAATGCGCCGGCTGGGCGGTTATACCAAGCTTTGGGCAGGTTCTCTTGCACTGCCGGAGCACGTTGCACACCGGGAATGGCGCGGCTGTCGAAAGTTGCAGTGGCATCGGGCAGATTGCTCACTGATAAACTCTCCTGCACGGGTTTGGCAGGCTTTACTACATCGGAATGTCGGTATTGGGCCGACGCGGTGGCAACACATGCGGTTATTGCCAAGAAGAGTAGATGTTTCCGCATAGGGTTAAAATTTTTGAGATTAATAATTAGTGTTTGTTTAAAATTTGATTTATTTTGCAAATGTAATAAAAATGTAACGAAAATAAATCATTTTGCTCCATAAAAATGCGCTTTTCTTGCAAAAAAATCAACAAAAGTCCCTTTTTTCTATCCTTTTTATGCGACTTAGTGACGTGCCTCGAACCACGAAGTGCTCGCAATCGACCGCTCGCCCGAAGGACAAGCGAAACGCAACAAAAGCCGGCTAGTACTACTAAATTAGGTGGGTAAATTGCCGATAGTGTGCGAAAAGTTAGTTTTTTTAGCAACTTTTCGCACACTATCGCCTATTTTTTATTCATTGGTGTCCGGGAAATATAGGGGGGCGTCGCCGGCGACGAGGTCGCATGGTCGTCAATACCCCCCCCTGATGATTGTGACGCTCGCTTCGCAATCATTAAAAGGTGCGCTTCGTGCTAAAATTAGGGAATTAATAATTGGCGGAAACGAATGATTTTAGCTATGCTTTTTCATGTGGCTCAGTGTCTGCTTTTTCGGCTGCAAGCCGTTTCTTGTAAGCCTCCATGTAGCGGCGCAACCGCTTTTTGCGTTCGCGCTCTTTCTTGGCGCGTCGGGCAGCCATCTCCTCAGCTTGATACTCAAGATAGTTGTCAGCCATTGTGTCAGTTGTCAGTTATCAGTTATCAGTTATCAGTTATCAGCTTCCAGTTGTGAGTCTTCAGTTTTGCCGTGCTCCGCACTTACTATCCTCACACAAAGGTGCTGTCACACAACCTCGAAGTGCTCGCGACCGAATGGAACCAAATCTTGCTCACGATGATTTTGCAGCACGAGTCACGAAGTGGCGTGCGGTGCCGATAGGCAGCAAAACTCATCGTAACCCCGAAGGGCAAGCGAAGCGCAGCAAAGCCGCGCGTTGAAGCGCGCGGTCTTATTTGTCCTTTGCGACTTGATGGGCAAGTATCGTCGTAAGACGATGACGAATTGGCAAACCCCAGCATGAGGTGCGTTAGCACGAATGCTGGGGAGAAGCGATGCCTTACACTGAATGTTCCTCGGAGAGGAACACTTACTCTTGTATCTAAAGTTCATAATAATCTATCTCCGCCATTTCACAAAAACGCTTCATCTCATCTTCAGCGCTCACTTTCTCATGATGAGTCTCCTGATTCTCGATGTACTGAATAATTCGTGTGCGATCAGATGCTGAACAACTGAACACAGCATATTCTTTTCCCCATCCATTGAAATCAGGGAACTCTGCCCGATGCATTTTGATATAGTGTGTCGCTCCCAGCTTCAAATCATGGACAAGGTCAGAAAACACCATAGAGGGAGTTACACGAATCAGCAGGTGGATATGATTCTCTATTCCATTTATTTTCACAGCCGTGCAGTCGCGTTTGACTATGATTCCTGCCATATAACCATATAGTCCAGCCTTGTGCTGCTCTGGCAGGGTCTTTTTCCCGTTTTTGGTGCGAATGACCAAATGATAATATAATGCCGATAGACTCATGACACAAAGATATTAAAAATATGCTGTTTTGTCAAGGTGTTCCTCTTCGAGGAACGATCTCTGTTGCCTGCTCTGTCCTCAGCATTCGCTTCGCATCATGCTGAGGTTTGCTGATTTGGTATCGCCTTCGGCGATTATTATAAGCAGGGCATTCCCGTTCATTGGGTGTCAGGTTTCTTTGGCGAAGGTGTCGCTGAACAGGGTGCGGTTCAGGATGGAGCGTCCCAGCGTCAGCTCGTCGGTGTATTCAATTTCATTGCCCACGCTCACTCCGCGCGCCAGCATGGTGATTTTCACGTCGGGGTAGGGTGCCAGTCGGCGGAAGATGTAGAAGTTGGTCGTGTCGCCTTCCATCGTTGCGCTCAGCGCCAATATCACCTCCTTGATGCCTCCTTGCGCCACACGCTCCACCAGGCTGTCAATCTCGATATCTTGCGGCCCAATGCCGTCCATGGGCGAGATGAGGCCGCCCAGCACATGATAGAGGCCGTGGTGCTGGTGCGTGTTCTCAATGCTCATCACATCCTTCACGTTCTCAACCACGCACACGGTTGAGGCATCGCGGCTCGGGTTAGCGCAGATGGGGCACACAGCCGTCTCGCTGATGTTGTGGCACACCTTGCAGTACTGAATCTCACGGCGCAGCTTGATGATGGCTTCGCCCAGCAGTTCGGCCTCGCCGGCATCGCGCTTGAGCAGGTTGAGCACCAAGCGCAGTGCAGTCTTGCGACCGATGCCCGGTAGCTTCGCAAACTCGTTGACTGCATTCTCCAGCAGCGTTGACGCAAATTCCTGTTCCATGTTATTCTGACTTGTTTGGATGAAGAGATTTCAAAAGTTTTGTCTTTAGTTTCAAGTAAATGATTGAAATAATCAGCGAGAGAATAAAAATAGTGGGTACGCCTAAAAGCATTTTCATCCAAACTCCGCTGAAAAAGTAATTGTACACGTCACTTCCCATTGCGCCGGCGAAGTATTGGAAAATATAGATGTAGGCCGAATACTTTTTGCCGATATGCGCCGCTGTTCTTTGGAATTTGTTGGTGGGATTGGCCTTGAACTTGAGTGTCAAGGCGAAAATGGCTATTGCTTCAGGCACGCTAAAGATAAAGCACTCGCGCTGTGGAAGCAGGGATGGAAAAAGTGTCCCATACATGTCCATCTCAAAACCGATAAGAATCATGCATGACAGCATTGTGGTCAAACACATGGATTTAGTGACTTTGGGCACCAGAGCCTTAAGTCTACCTTCGGCAAATGAACGGCCCAGCAAGATGAATGGAATGCCGAAGAACAGGAAATTACGCGTGTATAAGTAAAGTGACGTGAAATTAGATGCCAGTAGGGTTAAGAAGGAGACAATTGTAATGATATTCAGTAATTTGCGCTGCTTTATCTTGTCGAAAAATGCAATAATGACAAGCGCGTAGAGCATGGCATAAAAAAACCATAGATGTCCCGATCCGGGAGTGATGTTGAAGATGAGCAAGTCGCTGAGGGTCTTCAAACTGAATATCTGCTTAACATGAGCGTCAAATGAGCCTGCTATGTAGGCACCGGCAAGTTCGCAAGCTATGTAGAAGAGCGTTGAGCCGATTGCCATGATGAGCAGTTTGCGTAACTGATGAGGTAACTTGCAATGGCTCATTATCATTGGATAGAAGTAGCCGGTTATCATGAAGAATAGCGGCACTGCTATTCGAGCTTCAACAATGTATAAATGAGATACCCAATTTTTGAATGACACCACCTCTTCGTGGCTGGCGAAGTGAATGACGATAACAAGAAACGCCGCCACGCATCTAAGAATGTCAATGCTCATCAGTCGACCTTGACTTGTTGCAGCATTGGTGATTGGGGCGGTATGAGCACCTGTGTGGCCTGCTTTCATCAGTCTGTAGTGTGGGTTGTTATCGGTGGTTATAAGTTTATTGAGATTTGAGTTGCAAAGGTAGTGTTTTATTTTGACAAATCAGTTATTACATAAAAGTTAATATTTAAAGAATATACAAAAAAAGTATAACAGGGGCTTAAAACTTGGACAATATCGTTTTTTTGAGTAATTTTGCCATATAATACTTGAAATGCGCTCATACAAGCCCTTCAAGTTGTTGAAATAGACTAAACTACAATTAATAAATTTTTTAATAATATGAATTTCTTAACAAACGACAAACTTGTGATCGTCGGCGCAGCCGGCATGATTGGTTCAAACATGGTTCAGACCGCCCTCATGATGGGCCTCACTAATGATATTTGCCTCTACGACGTGTTTCCCGCAACCGGTGTGGCCGAGGAAATGCTGCAGAGCGGCTTTGACAATGTCAAAATCACCTCTACCACCGATGCCAAAGAGGCTTTCACCAATGCAAAATACATCATCTCGTCAGGTGGTGCTCCCCGCAAAGAGGGTATGACTCGCGAAGACCTGCTCAAGGGCAACTGCGAGATTGCCGAAGGTCTCGGTAAGAACATCAAGGAGTTTTGCCCCGATGTGAAGCACGTTATCATCATCTTCAACCCCGCCGACCTCACCGGTCTTGTGACCCTGCTCTACTCAGGTCTTAAGCCCTCACAGGTTACTACTCTCGCCGCTCTCGACACGACCCGTCTGCAGAGCGCTCTCGCCAAGAAATTCGGCGTGATGCAGAGCGAAATTACCGGTTGCGCTACCTATGGTGGCCACGGCGAGCAAATGGCCGTTTTCGGAAGCCATGTAGAGGTTGCCGGACGCAAACTCACCGACATCATCGGCACTCCCGAATTCCCTGCAGAGGAATGGGAGCAGATGAAGAAGGATGTGACACAAGGTGGTGCTGCCATCATTAAACTGCGTGGACGCAGCTCATTCCAGAGCCCCTCTTATCTCTCGGTTGAGATGATGCGCTCAGTCATGGGTGGCGAGAAGTTCCGCTTCCCCGTGGGCACCTATGTGAACACAGGCAAGTACGACCACATCATGATGGCTATGAAGACCACACTCGACGAGAATGGCGCATCTTATGAAATCCCTCAGGGAACTCCCGAAGAGAACGCCAAGCTCGACGCCAGCTATGAGCACCTGTGCAAGATGCGCGACGAGCTCGTTACGCTCAACATCGTGCCCCCCATCAGCGAGTGGAATAAAATCAACCCCAACTTATAATTCCATTACACAACACAGTTCACACTATGAAAAGAATTCTTTCACGCAAGGCTTTGCTGGCCTTGCTGGCCGTAACGACGTTGCAACCGGCTATCGCCGGCAACGTGGATGAGACAGCGGCACGCAACGCTGCGAGCAATTTCATTCGCCAGCAAGGAACCGCAATGTTCAAGGCAGGGGCCAACCCAAATTTGACTCTTGCCCACGCTCAGGCTTCGTCGGTTGTTAACGACGCTAACGACTACTATGCCTTCAACCTTGATGGCGGCGGCTGGATTATCATCGCCGGTGAAGACCGCGCAGCCACCGTACTGGGCTATAGCGACAAAGGCTATCTTGACTTCAACAATTTGCCCTACAACTTCCAGGGCTTGCTCGACAGCTACAAGCGTGAGATTGAATTCTTGCAGGCTTATACTGCCGATGACCTTGTGCCCGCCGCAAAGACGCCGGCTTTGAAATATGGCATAGACCCGCTCATCAAGACCAACTGGGGGCAGGAAATGCCCTACTACTTGCAGTGCCCTTTATATAATAATGAGTACTGCGTGGTGGGTTGCGTGGCAACCGCTATGGCGCAGGTGATGAAGTACTGGCAATATCCCGAGTCGTGCGACGGTGTGGATTCCTACTATTGCTATGACATAGGCCGAACTCTCCAGGCTCTGCCCGCTACCACATTTGACTATAGTCTCATGCTCAACAGCTATTGCCACTGGGACTATGACAACAGCACACTGGTGCAGGATACCTACACCGACGCACAAGCGCAAGAGGTGGCAAAACTGTCGCGCTATTGCGGTCAGGCAGTGGAAATGGGTTACAGCCCCGAGGGCAGTGGTGCTTACACCTACCAGCAGTTGGCTGCCATGAAAGAATTTGGCTACCGTTCCACCGCGCAAGAGGTGTCGAAGGGCGGATGGTATGGTGGCTACTCTACAACCGAGTGGGAGCAGATGATTGTGGACGAGCTGATTGCCGGTCGTCCCATCCTTTATGCGGCCAACGACCCCAGTGCCGGCGGACACGCATTCATTTGCGACGGCTACAGCACCGATGGCAAGTTCCACTTCAACTTCGGGTGGTATGGCACTTGCGACGGCTGGTATGTGTCAACCGCTCTGAACATGACCCACCGCGATGGCGATTACCTGCAATTCAATTCAGGACATGAGATGCTCATCGGCATGGAACCGCCTGAAGGTTGGGAACCTCCCGTGCCTGCCAATTTGGGCGATGTGAACGGCGACGGTGATGTGAACGTGAACGACGTGACCGTGCTCATCAACTACATCCTGGGCAAGAACCCAACCCCGTTTGTCGAGGCTAATGCTGACGTGAACGGCGATGAGGCAATCAATGTGAACGATGTGACGCTCATCATCAATATCATCCTCAACGTGTAACTCTCGCATCACCCTAAAAAGCGTTATTTCAGAAATAAAAACATATAAACCAAACGATTATGAAGAAATTATTTCTGTTATCAGTCATTGCTGCTACTTTTAGCGTAGCCGGTTATTCTCAGTCGTTAAATTCTCATGCGAATGCTAATAACGTGCCGGCTAAAGTCACTCATGACTATGTTGACCTGGGGCTTCCCAGCGGCACGCTGTGGGCAACGATGAACATAGGCGCCACCGCTCCCGAGGACTATGGCGACTACTTTGCCTGGGGCGAGATCGAGCCTAAAGAAAGCTATAACTGGACCACCTACAAGTGGTGCAATGGTAGCTGGGACTCGATGATTAAGTATGGTGTCAAGAGCAGTTTTGGCGTTGTGGATAACAAGACGGTGCTTGACCCCGAGGACGATGCCGCGACCATGAACTGGGGATCGGAGTGGTGCATGCCCACAAAAGAACAGCAAGACGAACTGCGAAACAACTGCACAAGAGAGTGGACCACGATAAACGGCGTGAAAGGTTGTTTGTTAACCAGCAACATCAATGAAGCGACGTTGTTCTTGCCCGCCGCAGGCTATATCTGGAACAGCACGGTGTCTAGTGGCGGCTCTAGCGGCTTCTATTGGTCGCGGAATCTGAAGACCACAGGCGCGGGCAGCCACAGTTTGTTCTTTGCTTCGAATAGCATGTCCATAACCGACTACAGCCGCGGCTATGGTCAAAGTGTGCGTGCAGTGCGTGCCCCTGAAGGTTGGGGACCGCAACTACTCAAGGGCGATGTGAACGGTGACGGTGATGTGAACGTGAACGACGTGACCGTGCTCATCAACTACATCCTGGGCAAGAACCCAACCCCGTTTGTCGAGGCTAATGCTGACGTGAACGGCGATGAGGGAATCAATGTGAACGATGTCACTGCACTGATCAACATGATTCTGAACTGATAACGACGCTGCCCCGAGCAGCAACACGCTATAACTAAGGAGGTTCCCCGGCCATCGGGGAGCCTCCTTTGCTATCACAGCCTCGCGACGAGGTTAATCTCGCCCTGCTTTTTTTGTTGTATTTGCAATAATTGTATTTATGATAATTGTGTTTGCAATAATTATATTTATGATTATTGTGTTTACAATTATTGTTTTTAGGCCAAAAATCTTGTTTTTTATTTATTAGTGTCCGATTAAAAGTCCGTTAGGACTGTCAAGAACCTAGGCAGGGGT
>CAMKGM010000081.1 GCA_946412245.1 uncultured Bacteroidales bacterium | reverse complement strand
GTGTTGATGGGCGTTTTCAAAGATTTTACCACGCAAAATGACCAATAGGCCCAAAATCCTGATCAACAACAAATTACGCAAAATAAAAAAGTAACGAGGGTGCGCTATGATTTTAGCGCACCCTCGCTGTGTTCAATTGGATAATCCTAATGCCCATATCAGGGCTAAGCGAGGATTATTCCTTGAAGCTGACGCTCTCGAGGATAGCCTTCACATCGGGATTGTCGAGAGTGAGTTTCTTGGAGAGGATGATTTCAATCACACCTTTGGGAGTCTTGCCCACGAGCGAGGTGCTATAGTCAGCGCTATCCACCCACTTCACCTGCTTGTAGGTCTGTCCGCCAAAGGTCACATCCTCGGCTGCCTTAACAGATGCACCATTGTTCTTTACAATCTCGTCGACATACTGCTGGGGGTCCTGGAAGTCGGTGAACATTGTAGCTGACACACTTTCAAACTCGCCCAGGTCTGTGCCGGGTTTCAGGTTAATGGTGATGGTCACCTCCGAGTCGGTATTGCCATTCTCCCAGCCGGCGGGAATGTTGGCAATCTTGAAGTAGTTGTTCTCAGCCACGGCGCCGGCAGCGTCTTGCGAAGCGACCGATGCGCTCTGCTCAGGTGCTGCTGAACCTTCAGCCTTGTTCTCACTCTTGTTACCACACGCTGCAATGCTCAGGGCTGCTACAGCCACGAAAGCAAATTGAAAGAATTTCTTCATTTTGTTTCTTGATTAAAAATTGAATTAATAAAGTTAGTTATTACTGATGTTTCTTGATTAAACAACACTTTATAATTTATATGTGTCGTAACGTCAAATACATTGACCACATCAAAGTTAAGCAAAAGTGTCATTTTTTGTTGATTTGGCTTAAAGTTGTTAACTTATATTAACAAATTGGGGGGGTAAATGGTACTTTGTATAATATTTGTTAACATTTTGACCTTTTTGACGATTTGTTGTTTGATGTCACAAAATTAGTATATATATTTGCTGTTGACAATCAAGCAAATAATTTGGATATTAACAATAAAAATCAATTGCTATGAGAAAGAAGTGTTTTATTAGTGCATTATTTATGCTGGTATTCTGTGTGTCTCAATCGGCCCTTGCTGACACTTACGATTTTGAAATCGGTCGCTATCAGTATAAGATTAACGATGATGGCAGTTCTGTTACTTTGGTTCATTACAGATTAGAGCCTAAAGAAAATAGTCCTCAAAACATCAATGTGTCAGAGACGGTTAACTACAACGGCAACGATTATACTGTGACAGCGTTAGGCGATGATGCGTTCAATTATTTCATGAACACGAAGACCATCACTTTGCCCAACACCATCACCGCCATTGGTGCGAGAGCATTCGCTAATTGTGAATACTTGACGAGCGTGAATATTCCCAATGGGTTAACTTCGATAGGAATTGGCGCATTTAGCGATTGTCAGAGTTTAAGGAGTTGTGAGCTGCCCAGCGCAATTACTGAAATACCAGAATCATTGTTCCAGGGTGCAGGTTTGGAAAGCTTCACAGTTAAAAACACTGTTACATCAATTGGAGAGAGTGCATTTCAATATTGTGATTTGCATAGTGTTGAAATATCTAATTCGGTCACTTCGATTGGTGACAATGCCTTTTGCGGGTCGTACTTGCAAAGTGTTGAAATCCCGGCTTCGGTAACTGAACTGGGTTATGCGGCCTTTAAAGGGTGTTCTTCTTTGAAGAGTGTAGTTTTCCATAATTCAATGAAATCATTAAGTCCTGAAATATTCTATGAGTGTCGCGGTTTAACGAGCGTGACCCTGCCAAGCACATTGACTGAATTGCCCATGGGATCGTTTGGTAATTGTATTAGTTTAGCGGCCATTGAAATTCCGGCATCGGTCACTTCTATTGGAGGCTCAGCATTCTATAATTGCAAGGCGCTCACAACCATCAATTTCCCCGACGGACTAACAAACATTGGAGGGATGGCATTTTATCAATGCTATGAGCTGGAAAAGCTGGAATTTCCTGATGCGCTTAAAACTATTGGCGACGGGGCTTTCACTTATTGCTACAAATTCGCTGGCGAGCTAGTTTTCCCCAATTCGGTAACCACCATTGGCACAGCTGCCTTTAACAATTGTGGTATCACCTCGGTGCACTTAGGTAGAAATGTGAAGGAAATTGGTGCAAATGCATTCGTTCAGAATAGCGCAATAACCAAAGTGACATGTACTCGCGAACGCCCTGCAAGCATACAAGACAACACATTCGACAATTCGGTATATTCAAATGCGCAGCTGATAATTCCAAAAGGAACTACTTCTATGTATATTGTAGCAACCGGATGGATGAAATTTGACAAGATTGTTGAAAGTGAAGAGGAGAATCCGGAACCACTGAAAGGTGACCTGAATGGTGATGGCAAGGTGAACGTGAGCGACGTGACCACACTAGTGAACATGATTCTGGGTATTGAGTAGTTGACCTCTTGAAATAAGGAATTGATAAAAGTGGGGGCTGGCGACGATGCCAGCCCTCATTTTGTGATTGCGTCGCCCTGCGGGGCGATGTTGAGCTGTGGTTTTTAATATGTTCGTCTTAGTGTGACCAGTTGATGGGGGTGGCGAGCTTGTTGAGGTAGTAACTGCGCAAGTCGCTCCACCGGTAGTAGGGGAACTTGTCGGCCTTGACCGGAAGGGTCGCTTCGCGCTCATTGAAGAGCACTTTCACCAGCGCATCATCGATGTGCCCCAATCGCTCGCCGCCCACAGTCCCATTACCCTAACCCCATAATCCCAACTATTGCAGTTCTGAAAAACTGAATCAGTTGGCAAGTCTCCCGACTTGCTGAAACAAGTGTACTAAGCCCCAGATAGTTCAAACAACTACTATTTATTATTAGTGTCCGATTAAAAGTCCGTTAGGACTGTTCAGAACTTAGGCAGGGGTGAAGCCGTAGGCGAGAACTCCTGTCAATCAAGCATATACAAAATTAGTCCAGTAGGGACGGCAGAATGTGAATCAAGTTTATTTGTCTGTCGCCCCGACGGGACTAATTGATTTATAATGCTTTGTTACAGGGGTTGCGCTGCACCTCTGCTTATTATCACACGCCCCTATGGGGCTTCGACGATGCAGAAACTTGCTCCAAAGATATCATGTAATGAGGTAAACCGTCGTCCATTGTCTGAAAAAACAATTTCTACTGAAAAAGTCAGCAAAACGGGCAACATAGTGCAGTTTAAAACCAATTAACTTCTTTTAATGTTTAGGGGGGGGTGATTTGTGAATTTTTGTTTATATTTGCAATATTAACTTATGTATTAAGCGCTTGTTGATATTCCATATAATGGATCATCACGTAGCAAAGCACAGCATTTTATCACCATCAACTCAATTAACTAATTTATTATCAATAATTTATATACTCTATTGCTATGAAGAAATTATTACTACCCAAATGGCAAGCAGCAGGGTTATTGACCCTGTTGCTCATGATGATTTGTCCTGTCAGGGCAAATGCCGGCCTTCAAGGCAACGTCACTGAAGAGCAAATTGGACCGATACAGCGTGTGGAACTTGACGGTGCCACCACTATTACTGTAGATCGAGACTGGTACTTGCGCTCCATCACTGGTCTTGAGCATGATCTGAAAATCATCCTCAAGGATGGTGCAACACTCACGGTCGATCAAGACTATAGCGAAACTGCTGCAATCGATGTCAAGAGTCTTGACGTGAGCGGCAACGGAACACTCTACGTCACCGGCAAGAACATCGGCGTTTGGCTGCGCGGCGGAGACCTGAAGGTGACCAATTGCAACGCAAGTTTTATTGCCCGTCACGGCAAGGACTGGAATACTCTTTATGGCAATGCTGTGGAAGGTGACATCAATAATTTCATTATCGACAATGCAAAGGTGGATGTTTCAGGTGCTCTGGTTGCGATCGAATCGGTGAAGACACTCAAAATCACGGGCAGCAATGCAGCGTTAAATGCCTGGGGCGGCCACCATTGCATTGCCTATCAGGCTGCTACCCAAGCCAATCCTGGCGTAACCAATTTCATCATGGATGGTGGTGAAGTCAACTTGACGGCAAACAATGGCACTGCATTTGAAATCAGTGGTACGGCCACCATCACCGGCGGCAAACTCACCATCAACCAGAACAGTGGTTATTGGAGTGAGAAAGACCACGCCTTTTCGGCCGGGACCCTTAATGCATCGAACTGTGAAATCAACATCAATTCGGCGTTACCCGCCTACTATCGCGAGAACGGCACCGCGACATTCAACAATGCCAAGGTGAACATCAACGTAGGATTGGGCAGTAGTGGCTTTAGGGTTAAAGACCTCAACATCACCGGCCACAGCGATTTCTCGATCAACGCCAGCCATGAGGCCATCTATTGCACCGGCAACATGTCGCTTGAGGCCGACAAGTTCTTTGCCAAGTCGCGCACCAACGAAAAGCGTACCGTGTGGGTGGAAGGCAAACTGACGATTCACATGGGCGAAGGTATCTACGAGGCCTACAGCGATGACTATTTTCCCTTCTTTGCTGTAGAGGGCATTGAATTTGACCGCCCATACACCGTCAATGATATTCACGATGTGAGCAATCTTAGCATCCGTCAAATATGGACCAATGGTTTCAACCTCGGTTACGTGTTAGCATACAAGGATACATCCATATTGTCTGGAGCGAAGATTACGCGTCCCGACCTACAATACTATAAAGAAGGTGCAACAACCGACTACTCGGTCTATGGCTGTTTCGACAAGGGCACCTACACCGTGGGCGAGGTTATTCATTTCAATGTGCCAAGCATCGTAACCAACTATATCAACAAGCCGGTGAGCAACCCCAATGCTACACCTATCATCAGTTGGTGGAAGATGACTAAGGATGATAATGGTAAACCCAACAACGAGATCCTGAACAATAACGGCTCTACTTATACCGTAAGGGCTCAAGACGTTGGCAGCTCCATCTATGTGAAATTCTATTTCGACACACATACCCGCGACCTCATGTCTGAATTTGCCACTATTCAGAAGAAGCAACGCAACGACAGCCCCGTCAAGCCCGTGCTCTCTTACAGACAGAATTATGTGTGGGTGACCAACAATAATTCATCACAGGAATATCTGTTGCTCACTACGTTCAAGAATGTGGAAGACCTCACCGAAGCCGACTGGGCCGGTGCACAGTCGTCCACCTCGTCAAGCTTCCGCATGAACGCGGCAACAGGAAAGGTCAACTACGTCTATACCCGCTTCAAAGAGACCGCAACCACCCTGCCGGGCTCGGTCGTGCTCTACGACGTGGTCTTTTATGGCACCACCGACCAAATGAAGGATGTGGTTCTTGAGTTAACCGATGTGACTGCCAATGCTCCAGCCACAGTGATTGCCAACGGATGGATTGCGGTGCCTCTGAATCACGTCATCAAGATTGAGGCTAAGCCGGTGCCCAGTGACATCATCGGTTTCCAGGGTCTCAAAGGCAGCGAGTGGTATCTTGACAACAAAATCACCTACTACCGTGACGCGGCCTGCACACAGGAAATTCAAGATGGGGAATGGGGACACATATTGGACGCTGACACCTATTACAAAACGCTATACGTGAAGTTGACAAGACCCACCCTAACGTTAGGCGGCACGTCAGAAGACCGGGCACACTACGTGGATATAACATATAATAATGTTACGAAAAACACATACCTGGTGACATCAAATGCCGACGGCACCTACAACCTGCTCGCGGTCGAAGCTTCTAATGGTCGTTCTCCCGACGGAGGCGATTATGAGGCGCTATACGTCCCGACCGGAACGACTTTCGAAATTCCAATGACCTACTACCCGGTTAATGCACCGACCGACGGCATCACTTTCGAAGTGGCATATTATTACCTGAATAACGTTGCCAACACCGGCACTCCTCCCACATTGTCATGTTATAAAGACAATGACGGGCAACTGATTCTGAGTGTCGATGCGAAAAACAGCGAAGAAGGTCTTTTGGCAGTGGTTAGCGCTAAACAGGACGGTCGAGTACTGGGCACTTTGCGCATCTATGTCACGGCACCCGATCCCACCGGCATCGCCATCAATCCCGGTGAGATTACCCTTGAGCCGCTGTTCGGCGAAGCTCAGCTACAAGCCTCGTTTATTCCTTCTAACGCCAAGCCGCAAGCTATCACATGGTCGTCGAGCGACGAGGATGTGGTCACCGTTGACCAGAACGGAAAGGTGACTGTGGGTGAGAATGCCATCGGCGATAAGGCTACCATTACGGCAACGGCAGGCAACCTCACTGCCACCTGCAAGGTGACTGTCAATGGCACGAAATACCCCCTCTGGGTGCGCGGCACACAAGTCAACAGCCTCATTCAGGAAGACGTGTTCATGGACGGAAAGGTGAGCTACATAGGCAATACACTCACTCTTAACGGCGCAACGCTCGCCAGCAACAGTTCAGAGCCCGCCATCAAGAGCGAAATGACGAATCTGACCATCAACGTCGTAGGCACCAACAAGTTGGCATCTCAAAAAGATGCTGTAATTCTAACGAAATCGGCACACATCACCGGTAATGGAGAACTGACAGTGACTACAACTAGTACTACTGGATTTACCATTGCACTGATGGGAAATGAGGATATTGCAATCAATGATACGGTAAAGGTGAGTGCACGTAATAATTCTACTCAAGGCATCGGTGTAGCGGCGCTTAGAGATTTAAGCGTCAACAGTCCGGAAGCCGAACTCAAAGGCTTTGGCAAATTTGCCTCGGTAGGCTACGGTAAGCATCTTATCGGCAACATTACAGAGCCGGAAAATGCGAAACCGGTATTTCACAGCGGTACCGGATACTATTTCGTGGGCGACGCAGCCGGCAATATCGTCAAGAATGCCACGGTTGTCATCAACGGAACAGAAGAGCAGCAGAGCCAGCTTGTGGGCGACGTGAACGGTGACGGACGCGTGAATGTGAGCGATGTAACCACGCTGGTGAATATGATTCTGGGCGTGATCCCGAAGGATGAGACCCGTGCCGACATCAACGGCGACGGCAAAATCAATGTCTCTGATGTCACCGCCCTTGTCAACATCATTCTGGGCATAAATTGACCGAGGGGTTAGAATTAGAACAAACAGTGCCGGGTCCTCACAGGGGGCTCGGCACTGGTTTTTGGGGAGAATGTGGGTTACAGAGTGTTTACTGGTACTTGGGCGATGGGCCATACTGGTTGGGGCCCCGGTCGCTGTCAAGCAAGGTGAACACGAAAACAATAATCCTGACGATGAACTGGACAATCGCCAAAATGGAGAAGGCCAGCCCCCAGCCGGCGCCTGAAGTTAGAATCGCTCGCGCCAGTGCCCTGTCGTTACCATAATAAAGTGCCCCATTGCCGAAGATCGACAGCATGAAACCGAAATAGATGCCCACCAAAACGAAACCAAGCAAGTAGCTGACAGCTACCCACCAACCGCTGCGGTTAGTGTCGTGCAAACGCCGCACCTGAACGGCCATCATGGGCAGGAGACACACCAGCCCACCAATACCACAAGTGACAAGGGAAACGAGGAAGGTGAAAAGGAAAAACCACCAGTACTCGCTGCGACGGGCACGGCCTGTAAAGTCGGCATATTTCTTGAAGCAGATGCTAATGGCCTCGCCAAAGCCCACCTGAGGACGCTACCATAGTAAGGGGTCTGATAACCTGGCTGATAACCCTGCTGATACTGAGGCTGTTGATACTAAGGTTGCTGGGCATACTGCGGTTGTTGATACTGCTGCTCATACTGTGGCTGTTGAGGTGTAAAGAGAGAGGCAAGTTCTGGCAACTCGGCAGCCCTCATTTTGTGATTGTGTCGCCCTGCGGGGCGATGTTGAGCTGTGGTTTTTAATATGTTCGTCTTAGTGTGACCAGTTGATGGGGGTGGCGAGCTTGTTGAGGTAGTAACTGCGCAAGTCGCTCCACCGGTAGTAGGGGAACTTGTCGGCCTTGACCGGAAGGGTCGCTTCGCGCTCGTTGAAGAGCACTTTCACCAGTACATCATCGGCCGTGGCACCATTGCTGCCGGTTTTGCGGTAGAAGACCATCTGAATGTTGCACGCCATGGGATAGATGTTGTAGCTCTGCCAGTGGTTGTGCAGGTCATCGAGGTCGTCGCAGGAGTAGTTGGCGTTATCAACTTCCATGAGTGCCGCGAGCGGTATGACGCAAGTCTCGTGCCCGAAGCGCAGGGCGGCACCACGACCGCCGCACCGAATGACACTGTCGGCCGACTGCACCATGTTGCGCAACAAGGCACGCTCAATGTAGGGCATACGGTTGCCGTTTTGTGGGGCATTGGCCCAGTGGATGTACCAGTAAATGTTGTTGATGCGCCAGTACTCGAAAATCTCGTCTTGGGTGAATAGGTCCCACAAGTCGATGTAGTCCAGGGCATGATGATTCTGCACGATGCCTGCCAGGGCAAACATGTCGGTCATGAACTGATGGGCGTTGACGCTATCGCGCGCATAGGCTTGGTCGCTGAAAATGAGGCCCATGAAGTGTGACGGGTCAACCGATGTAACCTTGTTTTTGTCGCAAATGGCATCCATGCGCTTGCGCAGGGGATTGGCGAGAGTATCTTCGCCATAGCCCCACCCCGTGTAGTGCATATCGTGCTTGCTGGCATCGGCCGTGACGCGCAGTTGTGGGTTACACGCCTTGAGGGCACCGGTCTCGTTGAGCATGGATAGGATGCAGCGAATGAAAATGGTGCTGCGCGCATCAATATGAGCGTCGCCTGCAAAGATTTCAGGGAAGTTCTGATACATTCGCTGTGCGATGCCTTGATGCTGCTCGGCACCGATGTCGCTCAGTTCGCCGGCACGGCCTTCAGCGGCCCGGGCTATGGTTGCCACTTGGCCCAGCAGTCGCTGTCCGCGAGGGGTGAGTGCCCGGTGAGCATCGGCCTTGCTCAGCACCTCAAGGGGACGAGTGTAGCCTACTGCGTTGGTGAACCAGCGGCTACCGTGGCGCCCGTAGTGGTTCAGGTAGAATGGCTCGTAGCCGTCGGGTGTCGGTGTGAGTTGCGGCAGCGGATGTTGTGGATAAGGATAGATGGCGTGGTTGGTGGCACTCAGTCCGGGGTTGGCATTGATGATGTCACGCGGAGAGCCATGCTGCGCCATGGCGAGCAAAGTCACAGCAAGAAATAGCGTTGTGAAAGCGGTGATGCGTTTCATAATCAGGTGTTACTCGGTTTTGACATCGGCCAGCGTGATTTGCGGGATGCGTGACAACTTGGCCTTGAAGTAGGCGCGCACATCGCTCCAGTGATAGTAGGGGAAGCAGTCGGTGGCAACCTTGTCACCCAGCGAAGCCTCGTGCTCGTTGAGCAGGAACTTGATGAGAATGTCGGTCGAACCGGGTTTCTTGTAGAAAATCCACTGCACATTGCCTGCCATGGGGAACACCTTGTAGCACTGCCAGTTGTCGGCAACCGCCTCAAGGTCGGTGGTTTTGAAGTCCATACCGTTGAGCCCCATGAGGCAAACCAGAGGCAGCAGCACCGACTCATGGCCAAAGCGCAACGTGGCGCTATTGGTGCCGCCGGCTATGGCGGCATCGGCCGCGTCAATGAAGTTATTCAGCAGATTCGCCTGGCTGTAGTCGACACGCCCTTGAGTGAGCGGTGTCTCACTCGAGAGCACATACCAGCGGGCGTTGTTGTAGCACCACAGTTCATAGATGTCATCATCGGTGAACAAGTCGTAGAGATTCACATTCTCAAATTGATGATGGCTCTGCATATTGCCGGCAATGTCAAACATCTCAATCATCAGTTGCTGCCCGTGGATGCTGTCGGCCACCAGTTGCGGGTCGGTAAACAGGGTCGTAAGGAATCGCTGCGGATCGACATGGCGCTTGCGAAAATCCTTGACGAGATGGTTAGCGCTCTTGCGTAGCGGCCCCACGAGCGAGTCGGTGAAGTTCATGTAATACATGTCATGCTCGCTGGCATCGGCCGTGATGCGCAAATTGGGGTTGAGCGACTTGAGCATATCGGTCTCGTTGAGCATCGACAGGATGCAACGAATCACAACGGTGCTGCGCGCATCAACATGAGCATTGCCCGCAAACACTTGTGGGAAGTTCTGATACATTCGTCGCGCGATGCCCTGATGCTGCTCGGCTCCGATGTCGCTCAGCTCGCCCAGTCGGTTGCGCGAGGCCATTTCCAGCTCGCGCAAGATGGCGAGAACCTGCTTGCCGCGGGGTGTGAGGGCGTTGTGCCGCTCGGCCACTTCAAGTTCGCGCACCGGGAATTTATAGCTGTCGGGTGCAATGAGCCAGCGGCTACCGTGTCGGCCGTAGTGGTCGATGTAGAAGGGTGCGTAGCCCACAGGAGCCGGCGTGAGTTGCGGCAGCTGCGTGTCGGGATAGGCGCGGTAATTGTTGGCGCTGATGCGCGGGTCGGTCTTCAAGTCGCCACGCACATCGGCCATTGCGTTGATTGTGAGCAACGCAATGGCAAAGGTTAAGAATAATTTTTTCACAAGCGTGTGATATCTAATAGATTAGAGTGAGCTATAAGAAACCTGGAAGGTGTTACCCTTGCTCATGTCACCGGTCTCGTAGCCTTTCTTGAACCAGCGCATGCGCTGCTCAGAGGTGCCATGGGTGAAACTCTCGGGCACGGCATAACCGCGCGCGTTCTTCTGCAAGTAGTCATCGCCAATCTGGTGCGCACAGTTAATGGCGTCGCGCAGGTCCTTATCATCAATAGAGCCAAAGCTCTTCTTCTCATGATGTGCCCACACACCGGCATAGAAGTCGGCGAGCAATTCCAGGCGCACACTGATTTCGTTGGCTTGTGCCGAGTTGCTGCCATAGCGGCTCATCTCCTGGTGTGCCTTGTCGAGGATGCCGGTGAGGTACTCGATGTGGTGGCCCACCTCGTGAGCAATCACATAGGCATAGGCAAGGTCGCCGCTGGCACCCAGCGTCTGCTGCATGGTAGAGAAGAACGATAGGTCGATGTAGAGTTTCTGGTCGCCCGAGCAGTAGAAGGGACCTACGGCAGCACTACCTTGTCCGCAAGCGGTACTTGTAGAACCGGTGTAGAGCACCAGCGTGGGTGGGGTGTACTGGCCGTAGCCATTACGCTGGAACACATTGGTCCAGACGTCCTCGGTGCTTGCTTCAATCACGCGCGAGAACTTGGCAAGTTCCTGTTCTTCTTCGCTGAATTGCGAGGGATCGACTTCGGTGGTGTTGGCCGTCTGCTCGGTTGTCATACCCAAGCCGCCCATATCGCCCAGACCGCCCAGAATGCTACCCAGGTCAAGGCCTCCGTTACCGCCCATGCACATGGTGAGGACGAGAGCCAAAATGGCACCCATGCCGCCACCGATACCTAACTTCGTGGCATTGCCGCGACTACCGCGACGATCTTCCACGTTTGAGCTTTCTCTTCTTCCGTCTAAGTTCATATAGATTTTGTTTTTATGTGATTACAAGAGTTAAAATTGTGTTTAATACGCAAAAATAGGAAATTTATTTAAAACCGTTGCAAAAAAGAGTGATAAAAATAACTATTTGCGCACGAATATCCGTTTTTAGCCTCTCGTCGCTCAGTAATTATTGATGTGCGCAGTACGACCCACAACTTCGCTACAGCGTCCAAAACAAATCAGATTCATCAGATTAATCCGTAGTTTTAATTTTTAGCTCCGTTAGGAGCG
>CAMKGM010000080.1 GCA_946412245.1 uncultured Bacteroidales bacterium | reverse complement strand
TGTTTTGCTTGTTGTGATCAGTGTCATCAAAGATGTTGAGTTGAACGTCGGCCGCTGGCTTGATGTTGAGTAAGGCAACACCTGCCTTGCGATAGGCAAAACCTTCCTTGAAAATGCAAGCAAAGGCTTGCAGAGCGTACTTGACGATGATGATGCCACTTGATGAAGGTGTTATTAGATTAACATGACAGGAGTTGGCATAGTAAGGAATATCTTCGCGAAAACGGTCACCCCGCAAATAGACCATGACTGTTAAAGCCACCGAGCCCTCGGAACGTAATTGCTTGGCGCAGTGCTCGGCAAAGTTCACAACAGCGGCTTGCACCTCGCTTCGCTTGGTGATAATGTGCCCGAATGTGCGTGAGTTCATGATGCTCTTGTGTGCAATAGTTACCGGACTGATTGATGTTGCATCAATGCCTTTGAGTTCCAGGTGTGTGCGTGCCACAGTGATATTGAAAAGCGAGCGAATTAGGTCATTGGGATACTCGACAAATTGAGCGGCGGTGGTCACCCCACGATTGCGCAGAGCATCGGTGAGCCGGCGCCCGATTCCCCACACGTCCGATATGTCAGTGTGTGCCAATGCTGCTGCAATAGCAATGTCATCAGTGAGTCCGTAGACTCCTTGCGTGGTAGTTGGATTTTTCTTGGCAATGCGACTGGCAATCTTAGCCAAGGTGCGAGTGGGCGCAAAACCAATACTAACGGGAATGCCTATGTACTGCTGGATTTTAGCAACGAGGTCAAGAAGAAAAATACGATTTTGCTCGTCATTATCATATGGTGGGCGAAAGAAAGCTTCGTCAACAGAATAGACTTCGAGTTGCTCGCACGCTTTGCCCAGTAGCGCCATGATGCGCAACGATATGTCGTGATAGAGCGTGTGCCGTGCCGACAGTTGCACGATGCTTGCCAGATTGGCATTGCCCACATATTCCTTGATTTTGAATGCAGGGCATCCCATGGGTATTCCCATTGCCTTAGCCTCGTTGCTACGAGCAATGACGCAACCGTCGTTGTTTGAAAGAACGACTACAGGTTTGCCATTGAGTGAAGGATCGTACAGACGCTCACACGAGGCAAAGAAATTGTTGCAATCGGCAAGGCAATACATATCAGGGCGGGTTAGAGCTTTTTGATGATGTGTGACACAACACCCCAAATCTGGAAGTTGTTATCGCCATTGACGTGCAGTTCGGGGAATCGTTTATTAGCGGGAACTAGATAAATGCCATCAGTCCTGATAGACACGCGCTTGACGGTGAATTCGCCGTCAATATAGCACACAGCTATGCATCCGTCATGCGGTGAAATGGAGCGGTCAATGAGTAACAAGTCGCCCTCGTTGATGCCTGAGTCAATCATGGAGTTTCCTATGACTCTGGCACAAAATGTAGCCTCAGGGTTAGTGATAAGTTCATCATTGAGGTCTATTGTATCGCCAAAACTTCCTTGTGCGGGACTGGGAAATCCTGCTTGTATGTGACTGTCAAAGAATTGCAACGAGATGGATTGTTGCTCAATTTCATTAATTTCAATGTCGTTCATGTTAGCAAAGTTACTGAATAATTGCTGAAATCGCAAATAATAATTGTCATGAAATGTGTTTGAATCATTCACATATTTGTTTTGTGAACCATATTGTTGGGTATACCGAAAAAAATGACTAATTTTGTGGAGAAGTTGATTTATTAATACTGAAAAACTATTGTAAAATGAAAAACGTACTGAACACCAACCAGGCACCGGCGGCTATCGGTCCTTATAGCCAAGGCATAGAAGTTAATGGCATGATTTTCCTTTCAGGGCAGTTGCCCATCGACCCTGCTACAGGCGCATTTCCTGAAGGTGGAATCAAAGAACAGACACGTCAGTCATTGCTCAACGCACAGGCTATCCTCAAATCGGCTGGTCTTGACTTGTGCAATGTTGTGAAAACTACTGTGCTTCTCTCAGATATCGCAAACTTTGGCCCGATGAACGAGGTTTATGCAGAGTTCTTTGCACAACCATTCCCTGCTCGTTCGGCATTTGCCGTTCGTGATCTGCCTAAGGGTGCGTTGGTTGAAATAGAATGTATCGCAGCAAAATAAGCCGGCAGTTACATCAATTCGCAAAATAAAAGGTGAGACATTGCAGTGCCTCACCTTTTTGTTTGCGCATTAGCGACGACTGGCGTCAGAGTAGGCTAATGGAACGTTGCAAGAAGTTGTTCAAGGCCTCACCTTTGAGTAGTCCGTTACCGAGCAAAGCAATGTCGATGAGCTGTTTCACCTTGTCCTGATCTTGTGCATAACGGGTAATGACTGCGGTCTTCTTGTCGCGCAGCTCGCGCTCCTTGTTTTCGTTCTCTTCCAAGTCTTTCTTCTTGTCTTCAGGAACACCTTTGCCATCTTTGTTTAAATCGCGTATGGCCTTGATAACATTAGCGGTAGCCTTTAAATCTTCATCTATTGGTTTAAGTTCAGACTCTAATGCTTTTTCTGCATTTTCAATGGCTTCCTGAATCAGTTTGTGATTGGTGTTGAGAGTGAGATTGTAAGCGTCGGGCATTTCGCCATAGAAGCTCATTCCAGGTTGGAATTGTGCCATCTCTTTCATGCGGCGCATATATTCGCTTTGGGTAATGACGATGGGTTTGTCGGTGGGCTGCATGGCTGCATAAGTGACATAGAACTCGCTCTTCTCAACAGCGGGAATTTGCGATTTGAATAGGGTAGAGGCAATTGCCTGCTGAGCCTCGCTTAGATTAGTGGGCTTCGTGTCTTCCTTACGAATCAAATTGTCGAGCACATCGGAGTCAACACGCACAAATCGTGACTTCTCGTTCTTTTGCTCCAGCATGCCCACAAAGGGAGTGTCAAGCTGACCATTCATCAGCAACACGTCGTAGCCCTTGTCAGAGGCTGCTTTAATATAGGTGTACTGCGCATCTTTATCAGTGGCATAGAGGTACACAAGGTTACCATCCTTGTCGGTTTGTTCAGTTTCAATAAGCTTCTTATAGTCATCAAACTTAAAGTACTTGCCCTCTGTATTCTCAAGCAGGGCAAACTTCATGGCAGCGTCACAGAACTTTTCGTCGCTGAGCATACCGTATTCAATGAAGATTTTGATATCATTCCACTTTTCTTCAAAGCTTTTGGGGTCATTCTTGGCAATCTCCTCGAGTCGTGCTGCTACCTTTTTAGTGATATATGTAGAAATCTTTTTTACATTGCGGTCGCTCTGGAGATATGAACGCGACACATTAAGGGGAATGTCGGGTGAGTCAATGACACCCTGCAACAACATCATAAAGTCGGGAACAACTCCTTCAACACTATCGGTCACATACACTTGATTACAGTACAGCTGTATGCGGTCTTTACGAATATCGAGATTATTCTTGATCTTAGGGAAGTACAGAATTCCGGTGAGCGTGAACGGGTAGTCCACATTCAGGTGTATCCAGAATAACGGGTCTTCCTGACCGGGTTGAATGGCACGATAGAACTTGAGGTAGTCTTCGTCCTTGAGTTCTGACGGTGTGCGTGTCCACAGAGGTTCCACATCATTGATAACCTTATCGCGGTCAGTGTCAACATACTTGCCATCTTTCCACTCTTGCTCTTTGCCGAAAATAACAGGTACAGGAAGGAAACGACAGTACTTGTTGAGCAACGTCAAGATGCGTGATTGCTCAAGGTACTCTTTTTCATCGTCATCAATGAAAACAACGATATCAGTGCCGCGTTCTGCCTTTTCGCATTCTTCCATTTCATACTCAGGCGAACCGTCGCAAGTCCATTTCACAGCTTTGGCTCCCTCTTTGTATGAGAGTGTATGAATCTCCACCTTCTTGGCAACCATGAAGGCTGAGTAGAAGCCCAAGCCGAAATGTCCGATGATGGCATTAGCACTATCCTTATACTTGTTGAGAAACTCCTCGGCACCAGAGAATGCGATTTGGTTGATGTACTTATCAATCTCCTCTGCGGTCATTCCAATTCCGTGGTCGCTCACAGTGAGTGTGCCTTTGTCTTTATCTAGTTTAATTTCAACCTTGAGGTTGTCAGTAGGACCATTGAACTCACCGGCTCCGGCAAGGGTCTTGAGTTTTTGCGATGCGTCTACAGCGTTTGACACTAACTCGCGAAGAAAAATTTCGTGGTCACTATAAAGAAATTGTTTAATAACGGGGAAAATGTTGTTAGTTGTTACCCCAATATTACCTTTAGCCATAATATATAATGTGTTTTAATCGGTTATTTCGATTGTGTTGTCGGTTACTATCTTTGCTTCAATATCATCGCCGTTGAGGTCTATGATGAGTTGAGCGTTGTGTATGCCCTCATTCTTGAGCAAAATCTCACTCAGCGGGTCCTCAATGTGCGACTGGATGGCACGTTTGAGCGGACGTGCACCAAATTGCACATCAAAGCCTTTCTCTGCCACAAACTTCTTGGCGGCATCGGTGATGCGCAGCGTGAATCCAAGTTCCTCAACTCTCTTATAGAACTGCTTGAGCTCAATGTCGATAATCTTCATAATGTCATCGTGATTGAGCGATGCAAATGTAATGATGTCATCAACACGATTCAAGAACTCAGGCGAGAACTGTCGGTTAAGGGCCTTACGAATCACTGCATCGCTACGTTCCTTGGTGATGGCGGTGTTAAAGCCAACACCGGCTCCAAAGTCCTTGAGTTCACGTGTACCTATATTTGATGTCATGATAATGATAGTGTTCTTGAAGTCTACACGGCGTCCTAAGCTGTCAGTCAAGCAACCTTCATCCAAAACTTGGAGCAACATATTGAATACATCCGGATGTGCTTTCTCAATCTCGTCGAGCAAAACCACAGAGTAGGGGTGGCGTCGCACCTTTTCAGTGAGTTGACCGCCTTCCTCATAGCCCACATATCCCGGAGGCGCACCTACGAGGCGCGACACTGAAAACTTCTCCATATATTCGCTCATATCAATACGAATCAAGGCCTCCTGAGAGTTGAACAAGAACTCTGCAAGTCGCTTGGCAAGCAGGGTCTTGCCCACACCCGTAGGACCTAAGAACATGAAGGAACCGATAGGGCGGTTGGGGTCTTTGAGTCCCACGCGATTGCGTCGTATTGCTTTGGCAATTTTGTCAATCGCTTCATCTTGACCTATGATTTGCTTTTTCAGTTCATCGGTCATACCCAGTAACCGTATGCCTTCAGCTTGTGCAATGCGTTGCACAGGAACGCCTGTTATCATGGCAACAACCTCTGCAATATCGTTTTCGTCAACGGTTTCGCGTTTTGAGTCAAGCTCCTTCTCCCAACGCTCCTTGGCATCATTGAGTTCAAGTTTGAGCTTCTCTTGCTGGTCACGATAGTTTGCAGCGCTTTCAAAGTTCTGGTTTTGAACAGCGTCGAGTTTTTTGGCTTGTGCTTCGGCAATCCGTTTTTCCAAATCGTCAATTTCTTTGGGCACCACCACCTTTGAAATATGTACGCGCGATCCAGCCTCGTCAAGGGCGTCAATGGCCTTGTCGGGGAAGAATCGGTCGCTCACATAGCGGTCGGTAAGCTTAACACAAGCCTCAAGAGCGGCGTCGGTATAGTCCACACCATGATGTTTCTCGTAGATTGGCTTGATTTCCTTTAAAATTTCAAGTGTTTGTTCGGGTGTAGGTGCTTCGACCATCACTTTCTGGAAACGACGTTCCAAGGCTCCGTCTTTCTCAATGTTCTTGCGATACTCGTCGAGCGTTGTGGCACCGATGCATTGCACCTCGCCGCGCGCCAAAGCCGGCTTGAGCAAATTGGCGGCATCCATAGATCCGCTGGCATTGCCGGCTCCCACAATGGTATGTATCTCGTCAATAAACAGAATGATGTCTTTGTTCTTCGATGCTTCGTCAATAATACCCTTTATGCGTTCCTCAAACTGTCCGCGATACTTGGTTCCGGCCACTACCGATGCCATATCGAGCGCCACAATGCGCTTGTCAAAGAGCACGCGTGCCACTTTGCGTTGCGCAATGCGTAAGGCAAGGCCCTCGATAATGGCTGACTTACCCACGCCAGGCTCACCAATCAGTACCGGGTTATTCTTCTTGCGACGGCTCAGCACTTGAGCAAGCCGCTCAATTTCAATCTCGCGACCTACCACAGGGTCGAGTTTGCCATTGACTGCCTCGCGAGTAATATCTTTGCCATATTTGTCAATTGTGGGTGTACCATTGTCATTTTTTATGACATTTCGTCGCTGTTGAGTGCGCTTGTCACCTCCAGGTCGGTCATTGCCTCCGCTCTGTCCTTCGGGTTCCTCGTCGAGCAAATCGTCGTCGTCATCAGTAAACTCAGGACCCATTATGGGGTTGAGCCCGAATCGTGCCTCATAGCGTTTGTCGTCGTTGTTTGTGTAGTTTATCATATTTTTAAACTATTGAGTTTTTGAAAAGTCTAATTCGCGAAAATCGGATTTCCCGATATTCAACGCACTTATAGTAACAATTATTATGCCAAAAAAATGAAAAATGCCAAAAAACTTCGTTCAAAAGGTGCTTTCTATTTGAAATATAATTACTATCTTTGTAAGTTTAAAAACGAGACGTGTTTCATGAGGTCTGGGGCAAATTTTCGCCTGAATTGTGAGCATGTCCATGTTAAATGCTAAAAACTTATAAATAAATGAACAACGATCGCATTATTGAGATCAACATTGAAAACGAGATGAAGACATCGTATATCGATTACTCGATGTCGGTGATTGTCTCTCGAGCTCTGCCCGATGTGCGCGACGGCTTCAAGCCGGTACATCGCAGGGTACTCTACGGCATGGAGAAGTTAGGCAACTTCTCGAATGCCCCTTATAAGAAGTCGGCACGTATCGTTGGTGACGTGCTTGGTAAGTATCACCCCCATGGTGACTCGTCGGTTTATCTGGCCATGGTGCGCTTGGCTCAAGATTGGGCAATGCGCTATCCACTGGTCGACGGTCAAGGCAACTTCGGCTCTGTCGATGGCGATAGTCCTGCCGCCATGCGTTACACTGAGGCGCGACTGGCCAAGATGGGCGAGATAATGATGAGTGACATGGATGAAGACACCGTGGACTTTGTCCCGAACTTCGACAATACGCTCGAAGAACCCGAGGTGCTTCCTACACGATTCCCCAACTTGTTGGTTAACGGCGCATCTGGCATTGCGGTGGGTATGGCAACGAATATGGCTCCGCACAATCTCACCGAGTCAATCAATGCCTGCCTGGCTCTGCTTGAAAATCCAGAGATGGAAGTATCTGACTTGATGCATTACATCAAGGCTCCGGACTTCCCAACGGGTGGCATTATCCACGGTTATCAGGGTGTAAAAGACGCCTTCGAAACGGGTAGGGGACGCATCGTAATCCGTGCCAAGGCCGAGATTGAAACTGAAAATGGACATGACAAAATTGTCGTGTCTGAGATTCCATACAATGTAAACAAGCGCGAGCTGATTGAGAACATAGCCGCTCTTGTTGAAGATAAGCGCATCGATGGCATCAGCAATGTCAACGATGAGAGTGACCGTCAGGGTATGCGCATTGTCATTGATGTGAAAAAAGACCACAATGCCAATGTGTTGCTCAACAAACTCTACAAGATGACTGAACTGCAGTCATCGTTCAGCGTCAACAACGTGTGCTTGGTTAATGGCCGCCCCGAGACCGTGAACCTCAAGCAACTCTTGCAGCACTTCCTCGATCATCGACACACTGTAGTCATTAGGCGCACTGAATTTGAGCTCAAAAAAGCCCGTGAGCGTGCTCACATTCTTGAGGGACTCATCATTGCCTCCGACAACATTGACGAGGTGATACAAATCATTCGCAGCAGCAAGACAACCGACGAGGCTCGTCAACGTTTGGGCGAACGCTTCAACCTGGATGAGTTGCAGACCCGCGCAATCGTTGAGATGCGTCTGCGTCAGCTCACCAATCTGGAGCAAGGCAAGCTGCATGACGAACTGAATGAACTCATGAAAACCATTGAGCACCTTGAGGCCATCCTGAATGACCCCATTGAGTGCCGCAAGGTGATTGAAGAAGAACTGATTGAGGTTCGTGAGAAATTCGGTGATGATCGTCGCACGGCAATTGAATACTCAGCCGAGGAGATGAATGCTGAGGACTTCTACGCCGACGACCCGATGATTATCACCATCTCGCATTTCGGCTACATCAAGCGCACACCGCTTAGTGAGTATCGCGCTCAGAACCGTGGTGGTGTTGGCGCAAAAGGGAGCGACACCCGTGACGAAGACTTCATTGAATACATCTATGAAGCAACCAATCACAACTACATGCTCTTCTTCACAGCACTGGGACGCTGCTACTGGTTGCGTGTCTTTGAAATTCCTGAAGGAACCAAGAATTCAAAGGGCCGTGCCATTCAGAACCTGCTCAACATTGGTCCTGAAAACAGAATTTATGCGTTTATACGTGCCACAAAACTGCGTGACCCTGAGTACAACCAGTCGCACTATATCATGTTTGCTACCAAGCAGGGCATCATCAAGCGCACGCGCTTGAGCGAGTATTCACGTCCTCGTTTCAATGGTGTGAATGCACTCAGCATCCGTGACGACGACCAACTCATTGGCGCAATTCTTACTGAAGGCGATAGCGAGGTGATTCTTGCTAATCGCAATGGTCGCGCCATTCGCTTCAACGAAACTAAGGTAAGAGCCATGGGCCGCACCGCTACCGGCGTGAAAGGTATGACCCTGGACGGACCAGACGATGAAGTGGTTGGTATGATTTGCATGCGTGCCAACACGGCCGACGATGTGCTCGTGGTTTCAGAGCAGGGCATGGGTAAGCGCAGCAAGCTCGAAGACTATCGCGTGACCAATCGCGGTGGCAAGGGCGTGAAGACTATCAACATCACTGAAAAAACTGGCAAGCTAATTGCTATAAAGAATGTGAGTGATGTTAACGACCTGGTCATTATCAACAAGTCAGGCATCACAATTAGACTGCGAGTGAGCGACTTGCGTGTTATGGGACGTGCAACCCAAGGTGTCAGACTGATTAACCTTGAAAAGAAAAACGACGAAATAGCGTCGGTGTGCAAGGTTGATACCGAACCCGAGGTTGAAGAACCAAACGAGCAAATTGAACTCACTGCTGAAAACCAAGTTGAAGAAATTGTTGAAAACGAAGAAATCGACAATGTCAACAACGAAACCGACGAGAATGCTGACAACATTGACGACAACAGTACAAGTTCAACCCAAGGCACTTTAAACTTTGACGAATAAAAACGTCTAATAACAAAATAAACACGATTATTAATTTTTTTAATTTTATACAAAAATGAAGAAAAGTATTATTATGTTAGCTTGCGGAATGCTCATGGCTTCCTCGGCTATTGCTCAAGACTCAAAAGCTTTGTATGGCGAGGCTCAAAAGGCCTATAACGGTTACTTCCTGAAAGCTCAAGGTGGAAACCTCGACGACGAGGCCGCTATGTGCTTGCAAACCAGTTACGACCTCTACACTCAGGCTCTTGCTTGCGACACGATCTTTGAGACCAACAAGGACGGTAGCCCAAAACTCGACAAGAAGACCGGCAAGCCTAAGTTCAAAACCAAAGTGTCGGGCGATATTGTCAAGGCTTATGAGACTATGATTGCTCAGAACGACTTCCTCATTGCTGGTGAGTATTATCGCGGCAAGGAAGATTACCACAATGCTGCTTTGGCTTATGGCCGCAACGCAGCACTCTTGCAGTCGAAATATGCTAAGAATGTCCCTGATTCAGTCCTCTCTGAAACACTGTTCCTGCAAGGCTTTGCCAACTACTTTGACAAGGACTACCAGAACTGCTTCATTAATATGGTGAAGGCTAAAGAACTGGGTTATACTGCCAACGGCATTGACCAATTCATTGATGACGCTCCTAACCAAATTATTCAGAAGTATGTCAACGAGAGCAACTACGCAGGTGCCAATGAGGCTCTTGACCACATGATGGCCGAGGTCCCCACAAATGCCAACCTCTACACACTCAAGGCTCGTGTTCAGGAGTTTGAAAAAGGTTTTGAGGCTGCCATTCCCGCCTATGAGGCTGCACTGAGCCGCGATCCTAACAATGCTTTCGCTTACTACTGCATGGGCGTTGGCTATACCGACATCGTGAACAATGCCATCATGAACTCTAAGGCTATCACCGATGCTGCGCTTGCCAAGGAAATTGCTCCGCTGCTGGGCAACCCCATCAAGTATCTCTCAAAAGCTGTGGAACTGAACAACAACATTTCGCCTGAGATGCTCGAAGACGCTCAAAAGAAACTGAACATCCTCAATCAATACAATGCACTGGTTCAATAATCAGGCAGTGGATTGATTCACACAATCATGACAAAGCGCTGTGCCTGCATGCCTTGCACAGCGTTTTGTCAATTTAATATTTTATAAAACTGCGATAGAGGTCATGCGATTAACAAGATTAAAATTACTGATATGTCTTATGGGGCTCGCGCTCTCTGCGTCGGCCCAACAACAAATCATTGACGGTGTCAAACGAACACTCAGCGACCTGTCGGTTTCTGTCAACACCTATAAGGCGGCTCTCAGCCGCCTCAAACCCGCCATGACCCACGAAACCACTAAGGACAAAGCCGAAACATGGTGGATTGCAGGAAAAATAGCGTTCGGCATCTACGACAAACTACAGCACACCCGTGCCGTCGGCACAAAAGTTGACGAGAAGGAGATGTGCACCATGCTCACGCAAGCCTATGGCTACTGCAAGAAGGCTCTCAGTCTTGACTCTGTGCCTGAACTGAACCGAAACGGAACACCAAAAATAGACTCAAAAACACACAAGCCCAAGGTGAAAACCAAATATTCGGGCGATATCACCACTAAAGTGCTCGACTATCTGGTTGACTTCAGTTCAGCAGGTGGTGACCTATATAACTCAGGAAACTGGTCTGAAGCTTACGATGCCTGGGAGGCTTATCATGAAATTGTCCTGTCGCATTATGCCAGAGCCAAGCACAAGGTACCGGCCGACTCTGTGATTGGCAAAATGCGCTTTTATCAAGGATTGGCCATGTTTCAGAGCCAAGACTACCACAAGGCACATCAGTGTTTCTCTGATGCGCGAATTTATAACTACAAGCAGAAAGCCGTCTTTGACAACGACCTTAATGTGTTGGTGAAACTGGGCGACACCACCGAGGTCGTCAATGTGGCGCATGAGGCTTACCAAATTCATGGTGGAGCCGATATCCAGTACATCCGCATTCTCATCAATGACTTTCTAAACAAACAAGATTACCATTCGGCCACACAAATGCTCGATCAGGCAATCGCTAAAGATCCTGAAAATGCCGAGTACTATAATTTGAAAGGAAACATTGTGGAACAACAAAGCGGCTACGAGAAAGCTTTGCCGCTCTACAAGAAAGCGGTTGAGACCGACGCCTACTTTGCGATGGGGCAGTACGATGTGGGGCGGTGCTATTACCTTCGCGCGCTTGACTATGGCAAAAGCCATCCCCGCATTTCAGGCATACGTCTGGCCAACGAGGTGAACCCCATCTATCGCTCCGCATTAATCTATCTCGAAGCAGCCTACGATCTGGAGCCGAACAACCCCGATGTGATTCGCATTCTCAAAGACATCTACTACAAACTCGGCTATGGCTCCAAGCTCCAAGAACTTGAGCGATAACTTACCTATTCGCACAAATTTACACAATATAATCAAGGGGCCGGCACTAACGCCAGCCCCCTGCGGTCTTTACTAAAGCAGTCTCAAATAGAGCTCACTTAATCACTAAGTTGAGCTACGCTCGAGCGCGCCATCCTGGCTGACGACTGCCCGCACATTACCCTGATGTATATGATTACTCTTGTTCATCGGCATTTTCCCTT
>CAMKGM010000079.1 GCA_946412245.1 uncultured Bacteroidales bacterium | reverse complement strand
GCACAACACTTTTAATGTTGGGGTCTTGGGTTCGAGCCCCAAGCGGATCACTTTTCAAATCAGTCAATTAGCTAATAATTAGCGTATTGGCTGATTTTTATTTTGAATAATCCCCATATAAATCCCCATATATGAATAGATTTACATACCTATCACTTCTCACGTTAACCTAAAGCTAAACGATTAACATTCTTTAAGCGCAGAAGTGGGAATAAACTTTTGAACATTTCAATAGTATATTTACCAAATTACTACAGATTAATTATGTTTTATGATGATGTTTTTTGTTAGTAACTTTTATTGACTGCACTCATTGTTGTTAAAAACTTATTGTAACTTTGTCATCAAATATAAACAACCTAAAACTTTAATTTAATTACTATGGGATACGATTCAACAAAACAATATGGCACGATTGTTAAAGAGATGGCATCACAAATAGCCCAAAGCAATAATATATATAATGTGTCAGCAGAGTTATATAATGCATATAACGAGGTGCATTATTTGTATATGCGGTTATCATTGAAGGAATTGTATGAGAATTATCCTAAAAACCAAAAAGTCCTATCATTCGTAATCGATGAGTATGTGATAGACGACAAAGTGAGAGAGGTCTTCCTAACAAAACTTTTTCAAAATGATGATTTTGAGATTGAGTTTATAAAGCGTAATATAGATGGAGCCTACAGTTTTCTTTGCGCTATCCAGGCCATTCTCCAGGCTATGTCAATAACTGCACACCCAAGTCAGTATAAGGAAAGCCAGTTGACCACAGCACTTGAGACAGTTATCAAGCCAGACATCGAGCCATCAATAAAGAACGTTGAGAATTTTAACTTTGCATTCAATAGTCTAGCGGCAAAAGATGCAATGAGAGCCGCCAAAGATGACCAAGAAAACAAACTAACATATCGGAATTTATAGAACGCCCCCGTCGGAGGAAGCCGCAGCGACAGCAAGTGTCGACCGCCATGGCGATACCCGATGCCGACGCAGGAGTGCTCGGGTGTCGTTATGGCAACAGGTCGGACACCTGCGTTAGCGTAGGATTCAGCCGTGCGACTTCGGAGCGTCCACACCACGAGGTTAAGAGCGACACGTCCCGATGACTGGCGCACACGGAGCGCAGCGGAGTTGCGGCAGGTCATGGGCAGCACTCTCACGACAGCGTAACCGACGGCGGAGGCAGGGCGGCGCCAGCACTATTGAGTAAGCATCATGTGTGCCCATTGCACGGTGCTTTGAGGGAAGCGACTTGTCGCTATGAGGGGCGGGAATGAGGGCGTTTCGGCTTGCCGATGATCTTCCGGCTCGTCACCAGCCGCAGGCGTTCAGGTGGCGAGCTCCTGCTGAGTGATACTGACCTATCTCATCTCATAGATGTCAGCATCAGCATCGTGCATCCATTCTTTAATAAAAACTGCACCTAAGAGTATGTCATCCTCTTCCATTTCAATGACAAGATTTTCCTCGGGCTCGGCGAATTTCGTTGTCACTGTCTTATAACCAACATAACTTATCTGTACCTTACTGTCTTTTGAAACCCTGATGGCGAATTGTCCGAAATAATCAGTGGCTGTGCCGGTTAATTTACCTTTTTTATCAAGGACTGTAATAGTTGCCCCTGCCAATGGCTCATTAGTTTCATCAATAACTGTTCCACGCACAATTATTGCGGCAGTATCATTGGGTGCACAATCAACAGGCTTCAGTTCCTCTTTGCTTTGCTCAACTTTTGGCACATTATGATATGTCTGTGCCATTGCAGGAGCAATGCTTGTTGCTCCAAGTGCAAGACCTGCAACCACTGCTGCCTTGCCAAGAATTTGGCGACGCAACAGTTGGCGCTCAATATAGCGCAATTCTTTTTCACACTGAGGGCAAGTACCCGAGCAATCGCCTTTGTGATTACACTCAGCGGGAGTATATTCGATGTCATTGGCCTGTGCAATATTGAGCCTGATTTCTTTTAGCGCCTTACAGATCTGTTTTCCTTTCATAATAAATAGTTTTGTGGAGTTCAACTTCGCAAAGTAAAAGCTTTTTCAATTAAAAACCAAATATTTGCTCATTATTCGGATTCCACCTGCCCATATTCTCACCTCCTGCGGTTCCAATGAAGATGTGTCAAAATTGAGGAGTCACTGCGCCACATCCAACCCACAGCCAGCGAAGCCCAGATTGAAAGAATCATAGGCAAAAAATCTGAGTTTTGCAACTCTTTAATATTCTTTATCAATGTAATATTCAGTGCTAGTATTTCGTTCTAATATCATTGAACGTTATCAACCATCTAATAGAATCAAGGATAATGAAAAATTTGGTATTGATTATGCTCGTGACAATGATGGCATTGAGCACTGAGGCTAACTTGATTGAGAATAGAAGTGACAGCAACGACCATCGATGGATTGACTTGGGATTACCAAGTGGTACTCTGTGGGCAACGATGAATGTGGGCGCAAGCAGTCCCGAAGACTATGGCGACTACTTTGCCTGGGGAGAAACTTCGCCCAAAGAGGTCTATTCTTTGAGCACCTACAAGTGGTGTAAAGGTGCCGAAAATACACAGACGAAGTATTGCTCTGACAGTGAATTGGGAATTGTTGACAACAAGAAAACATTAGACCCCGACGATGATGCCGCAACCATAAATTGGGGACCATCGTGGCGCATGCCCACCGAAGCGCAAATGCAAGAACTGATAACAAGGTGCAATTGGAAGGCTTCGACAATGAAGGGGGTGAAAGGCTATTCTGTTACGGGTCCAAATGGCGCCACAATGTTTTTGCCAGCAGCTCTCTGTCGTGGGGACGGGCCGATTGATGACATTGGCTGGGGTGGTTTCTATTGGTCGAGCGAATCTCCCGGCTTCATCGATGCCTCTGGTGGATTGACTTTTGGTGAGGGTGGGGCTTCATGGGCTTTCCTCTATCGCTTCGGGGGCTGTAGTGTTCGCCCTGTTCAAGTCCTGGACAAATAGTCAGCGCCTCTATCTCAACGGCAGAATAAAGAAACGAGGGTGTGTCTTCATTTCATTTTGACACACCCTCATGAGAAATCACCAGCTCATCACTGTGTCGTAGATCATTTCTGACCTGGCAGGAAGCTTAGCGTCGAACTTGTCAGCGAGAGTCTGCACTATAAGCTCGAGTGCATCTTTGCAGTTTGTAGTGCAGATTGGAGTATCACCGAGCCATACATTGGAACTCCTCAAAAAGTGGGATTTTGGAACATATACGGAAAACAAAAAGTGGGATTTTGGAATATATCTCTTTTTGTTTATTTACTATTATCGTTTCAAAATCGTTTCTTGTTTATAATTTCGTATGCCCTATTTTCATATGCCTCTACTCTTGTCCAACATACACAGCACGAACGTTGCAACCGTTGTGCCGTCCCAGATTGTTTAATTTAGCCCATCCTACACTGCCGCCTGAAAACGCTAAACCGTGAGCCAAATAGGGAGCTGAGGTTGGGAATGAGCGTGACCAGAATAAACCGGTTGATTCATAATCCCTGACGTATTCGCCATTAAAGTAGCCCCCCGCAGGCATGAATATCAACTCATTGTTGATGTTACTTCGAAAAACTCGGCCCGGGATGCCATTACTTAACATCCAACTACTAGAGCAATTATTTATCAGCTCCTCAACTTGCTGGCGTGACGGCATACGCCATCCCGTCCCCAAATTAACAAATGCCACATCATCCTCAGGCTCCAGTTCCATCCTGCCATCAACCACGCCAAAATCTCCATTGCGGCAATATTTTGTAATCTTGGTATAGTCGCCGTTGTCCCACCACTTGTAGTTACCTTGTTCATATCTGTCCTTTTGTGAGATTTCACCCCATGCGTAATACCCACCGCGTCTTGTGGGGTCATTAGCACCGACATTGCAGCAAGCCCACTTTGTTCCCGATGGCAAGCCGAGGTCGATGGCATGAGGATGATTCCCGTCGGGACAAAAATCATTAGAGAAGTAAAGCGCTGACCCATCCCAAGTGGCTTGCATATAATAGGCCTTGCCAGACTCTATGTTTTTTGAATATCTCATCATGTCAATGCTTGTCATTTCCTGCCCGTCAATAATGGCATGGAGCCTAGCCAGTGTAATATGACGGCCAATGGGTATATACCACGAAAGTATGGCTCCCACCGCCCCCGGAGCGATTGTAATATCATCACTTTGGACATCAGTTTGCTCTGTGTCATTGCTTGCAGTACCAGCCTTGGAACCAATTACTATGCTTCCATCAATCAGGTACCAGGGAAAGGTATAAGAAAAAAATCCACAGTGCTTAAAAGTAATGCTTGAAGTTGAGTTGTTATTAACGCTCAGCACCTCATAGGTGCCCAGATGCTTAAATTGTACTTGCCTATTACCGGTGGTGAGGTTGGTTTTGTTAATTATAAACCACATGGGCGACGGCATTGTGTTACCGTTTTCAAGTGGTATTCTCTTCATGCTGCTATTAACGACCACGTTTTGCCCCTCGATATGCGCATCAATTCCTGTAACACCAATAATCTCATATTCAAGACTTTCATTAACCAACGAGGGCATTGTGAAATTGAACGAACATTTCTTGCCATCGGCGCTAATGTCAAAGACCGTTGCCAAGTTCTCAACCTGATAAATCTTGCCGCCCTGTCGCACAAAGAGCTGGATAACATCCCCATCTTTCCACCTGGCCGACAGGTTGAACGAATTTATTCCTTGCGACATAGTAATATCCTTGATCATGCTACCAGGACGCTGCGAAGACATGTCTTCATCGGGAATCAATGCTGTGAAAACAACACTAGGCGCATCTTTTTCATCACAAGATGAGAGCCAAGACATTGTGATTGAAAGTAGTAATATTAAGGCAATTTTTTTCATATTGTCTTGTTGGTGATTATCCTGTTTTAGTGTGTTTCAAAACAGGAAGGTTAATAAACTATAATCGGTTATTTCTTTTCAATTCTCTTCACAGCGTGAATTATTTCGCCAGTCGTAGTCACACCTTCCACGGTGATGGTGTAATTAGTTCTTGGCGCGTCGCCTGTGTAGAAGTTGAAGCGTGCCAGCCTGTTGCTTCCTATTGTAATTGACGGATTCCAGTATATTGTCTCTCTTAGATCGGTGCCCTCGCCCATGCCACCGTTTCCGGTGTCGTAGCGTGGGGCGTAAAACTCGGCGGGACGCTGGAATCCCAGCGGTATAAAGGTCTTGATAGTTTCGTCGGGACGCCCTTTTTTCATTTCGGTGCCATCCTTGGTTGTAATCGCGATAATGCCACCCTTATAATTTCCTCCACCGAATGCCAAAGCCTCGGCACCACGGATGAAATCAATCTGCTTTACAACATCAAACGGATACAATTCTTTGAGTAATCTAAAAGAGTCGTCGGAGGATGAATTCATCAAATTAGCTTCCCCATCCTGTCCCAAAGAATAAGTGAAACCGGCAATATCGGGTATTCGCATTCCTTCAAGAGGTATTCCATCAACCAATATGCCAATCAGTTCTCCACGGTCTCGGGTACTGTACAGGCTGTTGGGTGTTACCACAATGCCGGCAAAATAACGCAAAGCCGTCTCAAAGTCGCTTATGCCACGCTTTTCAAAGAACTGATAGTCGCGTGAGTGAGTTGCGACAAGCTCATAGATGGAGAGTGCTTTCTTGCGACGATAAGACTGCACAACCACCTCGTCGAGCAGCACACTAGCCACTCCGTCGACATATTGCAAGCGGTTCTTCTCATTGCTTATATAGCTAATCGTTAGCCGGCTTTCTTCATCCCAGGGCCGAATGATTTCGCGGGAGAAAGCTAATGGAGCCTGTGTGGGGAAAACGTCCTGGTCGATTTTCAGGTTACTGAGCGTGGAACCTTTCTTGTTGGCGGCTTGGATGATAAACTTGGTGCTGTCGGGGAAAACGACGTTGTTGATTTCCCATCGCCCATTCTCATCACTGGTGACCACATTGGCATAACCAATGCGATGGGCAATCACTTTTATCATCGCGTTTTTCATGAGTTTCTTGCGCCACTCGGTTCGCACAGTGCCACTGAGGGTCTGTCCCTTCTCAATGGGATATTGTGGTGCCAGTATTTTTCCCAGCAACGCATGAGGCACATCGTAGCGTCGCCAGCCTTGAGTCATCATGAGCAAGTCGAGCTCTTGCTGACGATTGGGCGTGACGAAATACCAGCCGGGATTATTAATGCGTCCCTGCAGGTCGCTCTGCAGGAGGAGATTGGTCAGGATAGAGGTAGTGCTGTCGGGGGCTATAGTACGGTCATCGGTCACGCTCACGGCAAAGTTGCCTGCGGCATTGACAAATTCACTCAGGTCAACGCTCGCCTGCACCAATTCGCGGCTGTCGTAGCTGCTCTTGTCACTAGCCAATTTTGCATTGGGCACGTGCTTGCCAGTGACGAAGAAAAGTCGCTCGCTGAGCATTCTTCCATTCTCAGTTATCAGCAGTGCCTGTATCACGCCAGCCGGGAGCGTATCGGTAGCGACCGTGACGCTGCCATAGCCAGTGGCGAGAAGACGGCCTCGCTGCTGCACGGCTATCATAGCAGTGCTCTGCTGGCCACCTTTTGCCTCAATCTTCACAGTATTGTTTTCTTGTCTTACCTGCAGCACAGTAGCATCACTTCTCACCTGCGGCAAGTCGAATGTTTTTTCTCCCAGGTCATCATTTTGGCATACTGCCCGATAGATAATCCCCTCTTGTGGGTTGAACGTGGCGAGCCCCATGCCGTCGTGAGTAGTAGTGATGCTTGCCACCTTGTTGCCGCTGCTGTCAACTATGTCGCCAGTGATGTCGGCCGGCTTGCCGTTGCTGTCCATAGCCTTGAAAGTCATGCGGTTCTCGAAGCCCGGAACGAGATATCCACCCTCGGGATAGAAACTCACGTCGTAGGTCATGGAGCTGCTCGATGGGAAGGTAATGTACTTGCCATAGTTGCCATATTTAACAAAAACGGCTCCATCACGCAAGTCCTTATGGTCTATTTCAATGCTCAAGTTGCGCTTGCCACCTTTCCATTCCACGACTCTGCCACCGGGCAGCTTGTAGCTGAACGAGTTGTAGGGACACGGCTCACCCGACTCGGTGTCGAGATAACGAAAGTTGATTTTCATGCTCTCGTTGTCCTCACCCCGGTTTTTCCATTCCAACTCATAGTCGATCTTGCGCTTGATGGCAAATGAACTCGTGATTTTAACCTTCTTCTTGAAAAAATACTGTTCTCCCTGGTTCTGCATGAACATTGTGTAGGCGGCAAGAGTGTATTCACCCTCGGCGACCTTGGTGGGGGCGAGGGGGAGATAGCCCTTAAAGACTCCGTCACGCTCCTTGATTTTGATGCGCATCGACACCTCGTTCATGGGGCTAATGAGCTCTACATAGACGAACTTGCTGGCATCAACCGGCTGATGATTCAATGCGTTGACCACAAAGGCACGCAGCCACACTGTGTCGCCAGTGATGTAGTAGGGTTTGTCGGTCATCACGTGGATTTTCTCCTGCGGATAGTTATAGACCTGCCAGTCAAGATTCTGTTTCATGAACGAGAAATCCTGGCTATAACCATTCACTGCACACATTATGGCAAATATCAGGAAGAGAACATACTTTTTCATCATCATTGTCATCAAGAATTTTACAAAAATAATAATTTTGTATAAAATAAGAAATAATTGTAGCAACACTCTACGATATTAACATTTTTTCAAAAGCTAATCTGCAGGTATGGCACAATTAATTTCCATAGATTCGGGGTCACATAAATACGTTTCTGGACATGTGTCCGTTAGGCATTCTTGAGTGTCACAAATATGCGTCTCTGGGCAAATGTAAGTCTCATAGCACTCTTTCGACTCTGGGGGACAATGACGGGTGCGTACATCACAGCAAGGTTGATACATAGAATCTGTGTGATGGCATATTAAAGAATCTGTGCAATCAGGTATTTCTGTGCATCTGCACGTGTTGGCATTGTAACTTACTTCACATGCTGGTTCATTGGTTTTACATTGGAAATCTTCTGATTTAGCTTCATTGATGCAGTTCTCAGTGCCGGCATGGGTACTTGTGTTACCACTCAGGTTGCTAACCACCTGCTTGTCGAGCGACAAGTCTTTTTCGGTAATTTTTTTCATAATTGCATGAATTAAAAGTTAATATTTTTTTTCTTGTGATTTTGCCTTAGCAATCTCACTTGAGACGTAGATTAATTAGTGGCTCTACTCTTGTACAACATGCACTGCACGGACTACATGGCCTGCGCATCGTTGTTTGCCACCAATGGAGCAGTTTCCGACATCACCTCCTTCTATATACAGTCCTATACCATAAGTAGTTGTATAGTATGTAACACAGGACCAATACTCTGCTGATGTACCAAAATTATAAATTGTGCTCTCATAACGATAACCTGTAGCAGGGAAAAAGACTGATTCTCCATTGGTTTTGCTCTTGAAAACACGTCCCCACACACCATTCACATTGGTCCAATCGCTATCGCTGTTATCCAACAATTCTTTTAACTGCAAGTATGTAGGCATTCTCCAAGCAGCTCCCCAATTTGCAGTGGCAGCATCATCTTCAGGATCAAGTCGAGATTTACCATCCACATTGTAGTGGTACTTAGTAATCACGATGTTGTCACCGCTCCTCTTACACCACTTGTAGTTATCCCAGTCATAACTTGTCTTGCGTTTTGTTTCACCCCAAGCGAAATAATATCCACTTTCAGCCGGACTGTTGGCCATCACATTACAGCACGCCCACTTTGTCCCTGACGGGAAGCCCATGTCTATGATGTGTGGATGATTTCCGTCGGGGCAGAACGCATTAGAATAAAACAAGCTTGAGCCGTCCCAGTTGACATCCATATAATAAGCGTTGCCTCTGGCGAAAATTTTATGTGATTTCAACACATCATCTGTGCTGACAGCATCGTTATTGATAACAGCCTTAAGCCTGGCATTGTCGATTGCGGCATTGCTCACGCCAGTTGTAGCATCAATTATATCATAGGCCGGAATATACCACGATACTATTGTACCTATTGCGCCGGGAGCTATTGTAATTTCATTGCTCTCCGCATCGGTTTGGCTATCTTGAGACACTATTTTTCTCGAACTATTGGTGAGTACAATCTTGTCACTATACTTGTACCACGGATTAGTCACATCAAAGCCTTGATGCCTGAACGTGATGCTCGATTCCGAGTTGTTGTTCACAGTCAGAACCTCGTAGACGCACAGGTGGCTGAACTTCGCTTGATTGCTTCCCTTCTTTGCTGTGAACCACATTGGCAACGAGAGTTCGCCATTACCATCAATGCCAACTCGTTTCAGTGAGTAGGATGCAATCACATCCTCAGCATCAGTATAAGCTTCTACTCCCGTCACGCCAATTATATCATAGTCACGGTCACGCTTGACCGACTTAGGAAGCGTAACCATAAATGAGCATGTCTTGCCATCGCTGCTTATGTCAAAAACGGTGGACGGACTCTCGGCTTGATACACTCTGCCATCTTGACGGACAAAAATCTGTATCTTGTCTCCTTCTTTCCACCTGGCATTCAGATTGAAGCCATCAGCCGCAGGCACACCATTTATAACGCTGCCAAGGCGTGAGGACGACAAGTCCTCGGCTGGCACCGTGGCAGTGAAGACTGCCTGACGCTTTTCAATGTCGTTATCATCGCATGAAGGCAACAAAAATACATATATTAATGTAACTAATAATAAGGTAAACTTTTTCATCTTAGCTGGTATTACATTGTTTCACTTATTCTGAAGTAGAACTCCTTTTTATCCATAACGATACTTTTGCAACAGTATTTTATTATTATAATGTTTTATCTTATTGATTTTGAGCGCTTATAATAAATATTTAAAATTTGGAAATCTTTGATTGACCAGTCTAAACATGAATCAAATTATAAGAAACAAGCTAAAAAAAACGCAGAAACCAAGAAGATAAAACTTTTTCAACAAATACAATCGATGTTAATGAATCCATTAATCGGTTCGAGTCACTAACAATCACGCATCAACAAATTACTTCAGTTTCTGGAACTTGGCATTCTTTAGTGCATATATTACATATTGAGTCATTTGTTACAGGACAATCATTAACAGAGATACATGCTTCAGATGCAATACAATCAACTTCCTCAGTTTCGTCACAACAAATTTTATAATTAGAATCTGTGCAAGCATCCGATGCACAAGCAACTTCATTGGTTTCTTCTCTAGTATCAGCAGCACCACTAAGGTCGCTAATCACTTGCTTGTTGAGAGACAAGTCTTTTTCTTTTAAATGTTTCATTTTAGTAAAAGTTTGAATGGTTAATAAAAACGTTTATTTCTTACGTGATTTTGCTTTCGCAATCTTTTATTTGTAAAGTTAATAAATTCGCAGTTTGCAGTAATTACCTTATTGTACCGTGGAGAAGTTTGTGCCTCTACTCTTGTCCAACATACACCGCACGAACGCTACAACCGTTTAGTCTGCCTATAATTCCCAAAGTATTAACACCCATATTACCATAACGGAATGCTAAGACATAAGCGTAATAAGGATAGGAGGTGTAGAGATTAAAGCGTGACCAATAGTTGCCAGCTGCATCCAGCTCCTGAAAACCATACGGGTTGTACCAACCTGCAGCAGGAAAGAATACTGCTCTGTCGTTTGTTTTACTCTTGAAAAGATATCCCCCCATGCCATTTACTGTAACCCACTCACTTGTGCAGTTTTCATGCAGTTCAGAAAACTGAGCCGTTTCTGGCATGCGCCACTCTGATCCCCAGTTTACGTAGGCGGCATCGTCAGCTGGATCAAGTTCATTTATGTTGTCGACAATGCCATAGTCACTATTTGCGCAGTACTTCGTGATTTGATGGTAGTCACCACCAACAAACCATTTGTAGTTAGAATAAAAATATCCCTCCTTGGGGGAGGTTTCTCCCCACGCGAAATAGTCTCCACATTCTGCAGGGCTGTTGGCTCCCACATTACAGCATGCCCATTTTGTACCTGACGGCAAGCCCAGGTCAATCATGTGAGGATGATTTCCATCGGGGCAGAACTCATTGGAGAAATAAAGATTTGAACCATCCCAATTGGCTTCCATATAATAGGCATTGCCACGCACTAATGTTTTGGCTGAACTCAAAGCATCAATGGTGGTTACAGTATTGCCATTGACAACGGCTTTCAGCTTGGCGTTATCGATTGTTGCTTCGGTTGTGCCACCAATTTTATTATCGGCAGGAATATACCACGACACTATCGTGCCCGTCATGCCAGCAGGTATAGTGATTTCTCTGCTCTCACTATCGTTTTGACCATCTTGACCTGCCGAAATATAATTTCCAGTGAGCGAGATTTTATCGCTGTACTTGTACCAAGGAGTCATCACATCGAATCCTCCATGCTTAAACGTGATACTTGACTCAGTGCTGTTGTTCACATAGAGGACCTCGTAGGCACATAGGTGACGGAACTTCGCTTGGGTGTTGCCCTTCTTGCAGGTGAACCACATTGGCAGCAACGGTGCACCGCTACTGTCAATGCCCACTCGCGTCAAGGTGCACGAGGCAATAACATCGTTGCCATCGATATAGGCTTCCACCCCTGTCACGCCTATAATCTCATAGTCTTTATCAGGTTTGACATTCTTTGGCAACACCAGCTCGAATGAGCAGGTCTTGCCGTCGCTGCTTATATCAGAAACGGTGGACGTGCTCTCAGCCTGATACACCTTGCCGTCTTGACGTACAAAAATCTGAATCTTGTCGCCGTCTTTCCACAGGGCATTCAGATTGAACTCATCACCATCTGGAATGCCATTTATAATACTGCCAGGCCGCGAGGACGACAAGTCCTCGGCTGGCACCGTGGCGGTAAAGACTGCCTGACGCTTGGCAATATCATCTTCACAGGATGTGAACAGCGCCACTACTATTAACATAAATAATGTGAAATACTTTTTCATTTTGGTTTAGTTTAAGTCTATTATCATATCCTGTAAAATAATGGATTTAAATAAATATATAGTCAACAAACAGGCTGCAGTTATCTGCTAATAATTCATTTTATCATAAATAGATTTGCTCTCCCTTATTTATGGTTCATAATATCGATTTTTTCAGTGAGCAAATACACCCTTACACATCAGGGTTTTGCAAAAAATGCGCAAAATCCTGATCCTGTCCATAAAAGAGATACAGTCAAATGGCATCAGGGATCAACTTTTTCAGAATCAAACTCAATTATGAAGCTCTGGACTTCCCCCCCAAGTAGATTAACCATATTAATCAATTGTAGCAATCAACTATATTTAACAATCTACCGTCTCGACAGGTATCATGCAGCCTGGAACGTAGGAGCATAATTCACAATGTGATTCATCTGTTTCTAGGCACACACAAGTGTTTTCATCCTTTGTCGCAGGACAATCATTAACAGAGACACATGCTTCAGATGCAACACAATCATCTTCCTTAGTTGCAGCACAACAAATTTCAAAATGAGAATCTGTGCATACCTTTGTTGCACAAACAACTTCATTAGTTTTAACTTTAGTGTCAGTACTACTCAGTTCACTCACCACTTGCTTGTCAAGAGACAAGTCTTTTTCAGTTACTTTTTTCATAATTTAAAAAATTAAAAATAATTAATAATTAAGTTATTTAGTCTCGTAATTTTGCTTTCGCAATCTCACTTTTATGTTTTTTTTCGCATAGATAAACTTGCCTCTACTCTTGTGCAACATAATTCACGGCAC
>CAMKGM010000078.1 GCA_946412245.1 uncultured Bacteroidales bacterium | reverse complement strand
CGGTACTGCCGGTTATTCAGAGGGCACCCTCGCGGGTGCTTCAAGGCTATGTAGGCGTTCGCTATCGCTCACTATGATAGCGGTACTGCCGGTTATTCAGAGGGCACCCTCGCGGGTGCTTCAAGGCTATGTAGGCGTTCGCTAACGCTCGCTATGATAGCGGTACTGGCGGCACTCAGCGGTGAAAGTGTACAAAAACATGTTTATTTGCATGGTTTTAGAAACAAAATTGTGAAAAACAGGAAAAAAGACTGCGTCTAGCCTTATAAAGACATTTTTACCGTATGGGTTCTTTTTCGCCTTTAGACGGACATCTTTGTGGGAGAGGGGTGAGTGGCACGATTTTTGTAGGGTTGAAGGGAGGTATAACGAAATGTGATGTTATTATGGAGATAAAGGACTATGTGATGCCCATTGTGAGGCGTGCCGGCGACGAGCGGTCGTTTGCGGGTACGGCATTCTGCATTCACGGTCAGCTGGTGACAGCCGCTCATGTGCTTGACTGGGGCAGGACCCTGTTTGTTCGCAATGGTGAGGATTACCACCCACTGCAGCACATCATGTGGCAGCCGCGCCAGGTTCAGGCCGAAGATCGCATGGGATTTGATGTGGCATTCTATGGACTTGGAGATATGGCGAGCCCATTGTCATTAAGTGACAAAGATGCTGAAAAGAACGATGAACTTGAGGTGCTGTGTTGGCAACTTGTGGGAGACAAGTTGCAACAGGTGCACACCTCGTGCATAGTTCGAGGCGAAGACAATGAGGATGGTTACCAAATGATATCAACTGCTGCTCGCATCACACATGGTGCCAGTGGATGCCCCGTGTTCAAGGACGGCAAAGTTTATGGCATCCTCACCATGGGGCGCGATTTCTTTGAGATGCCGAGTGGCGGCTTTATGGGTATTCCGCGTCAGCATCAGGGACTGATGCAGCGCATGGAGGAAAACACCTGCTTTATTTTCAAGACCTCTTACATACGCCGCTTTCTTCCGGAGGACTACCGATGGCGGTAGTGGGTGAAAAGATGTGTAGGGAGGTGTGGAAACGTACATAATCCACTCAAATAGTTGATTGTAATAATAATGTAATGTGAAAATCATGTTGCAAGAGTTGCATTATTAGTAATTTTGTAAAGCCGCATCGCTTCGTGTTCTTGCCGCAACGTGTCAAGAAGACGAGGCGGCGGAGTTATTTATTTGAAATACAGACATCTATTATGGGAACATCGACTAACGAAGTGGTGATTATGATACTGCGCATGCTGGGTTCGCTGGCATTGCTCATATTCGGTATGAAACAAATGAGTGAAACGCTACAGAAGATGGCCGGTCCGCAGTTGCGTAGCATCTTGGGCAAGATGACCACCAACCGGTTCACGGGTCTACTCACGGGTATCATGGTGACAGCAGCGGTTCAGAGTTCGACGGCAACGACAGTGATGACCGTCTCGTTTGTGAACGCTGAATTGCTGACGCTGGCTCAGGCTATCTCGGTAATCATGGGCGCTAACATCGGTACGACGCTCACAGCGTGGATTATGTCGGCCGGATTCTCGTTCAATATCACTGACCTCGTTTGGCCCGCCTTCTTGATAGCCTTGTTGCTCATCTACCGCAAGCGCTACAAGAATGTGGGCGGTTTCTTGTTCGGTATCGCGTTCATGTTCTTAGGTTTGGGCACGCTGCGCCAGACGGGTATTGACATGAATCTGGGCGAGCAGGAGTCGGTTCTCAATTTCTTTGCGTCGTTTGATCCTGAGAGTTTCACCACTACGCTGATATTCTTGCTCATAGGTGGTGTGTTGACGATGTGTGTACAATCGTCGGCCGCGGTGATGGCTATCACCATGATCTTGTGTTCGAGCGGCGCACTACCCATTTATCAGGGTATCGCGCTGGTGATGGGCGAGAACATAGGCACCACGGTAACTTCCAATCTTGCCGCACTGACGGCGTCGACACAGGCGCGCAGGGCTGCATTGGCCCACATGCTGTTCAACTTGTTCGGCGTGTGCTGGATATTGTTTGTGTTCCATCCGTTTGTCGATGGCGTTTGCTCGCTTGTGGGCTATGACTCCACAATGGTGCGCGGCTCAGTGCCCTCGGATGTATTCCTTGCCAATGCTGCGAAGTTGAGCATCGTGCTGGCCGCATTCCACACGTGCTTTAACTTGACCAACACCTTCATCCTGATATGGTTTATTCCACAAATTGAGCGCATCGTGTGCCGCATCATCAAGCCTAAGACTAAGAGCGATAACGCAACCGAGGAAGAAAAAACCGTGCGTTTGCAGTATATTAATGCCGGTCTTGTTCAGACGCCAGAAATCGCCATTCTGCAGGCACAAAAAGAGGTGGCCTATTTCGGAACCCAGATTCAAGGCTTGTTTAATGACGTTCGCACCTTGTTTGACACCGACGATAAAGAAGAGTTTGAGAAACTCTACAACAAGATAGAGGATGGCGAAGACCTGTCGGACCGTACCGAGCTTGAGATAGCACGATTCCTGGAACGCGTGAGCGATGCTCACTTGAGCGACGAGTCGAAATCGAAGATTCGTGCCTTGCTGCGTCAGATAGGTGAGATCGAGAGTATTGGCGATGCTTGCTACAATTTGGCTCGCACCATGAACCGTCAGAAACCCAGCAATGTGTCACTGTCGGAGCAGCAGAAACAGTCAGTGCGTAGCATGATGAAGCTCACCGACAAGGCTATTACTCAAATGGTGGAAGTGCTCAACGACATTGACGACGAGAAGCAGGTGTCAATCAAAGAGTCGTTCCGCATTGAGAACGATATTAACGGAATGCGCGACAAACTGCGTGTGGACAATGCCGTGGCAGTGAACGAGCACCGATATGACTACGCGATGGGCACCGCCTTCACCGACCTGGTGTGCGAGTGCGAGAAGTTGGGTGACTACGTGATGAACGTGGTTGAGGCCCGCTACAAGTAAGAAATTACTTGAGGATTCATCACAACAAGAGTCGAATTGGGATTAGATGAGTCCGACCAAGAACAGGAAAATCAGACACACCGTTACCGGAGCCACATAGCGCAGGCAGAAGATGACATAGCCTTGCGCATGGCTCTTGATGGTTCCACGATTGGTGAGTTGTTCGGTGATGATGCGTTTGTCAAGGAACCACCCCACAAACACTGCCGTGAACATACCGCCAATGATCATGAAGACATTGCTTGCGGCATAGTTGAACAAGTCAAATAGATTCATGCCCAGTATCTCAACATCGCTCAGTACATTAAATGACAGTGCGCTGAGCAGGGCAATCACGGTCACAGGCACAGCACACCACAATGTGGCGCGGTTACGACTCATGTGATGCTGTTCAATGAAAAACGAGATGGCAACCTCGCTAATTGAGATGGTGCTTGTGATGGAAGCAAAGAGCAATAGCACAAAGAAGAGCACTGCCCAAATGTAACCGCCGGCCATCTGCTGGAAGATGCTGGGCAGGACCTCAAAAATGAGCTTGGGACCGGCCTGGGGCTCCATCCCAAACGAAAAGACGGCCGGAAATATCACAACGCCGGCCAGGATGGCAACCAGCGTGTCGAGCGCCGAAATTGTCACCGCATCGCGAGTGAGCGATGTCTTGTCGCTGAAATATGACGAGTAGGTGATGAGCATGGCTACGCCCAGCGATAGCGACATGAACGACTGTCCCATGGCATTAATCACACTCTTCCAAGTGAGATGGCTGAAGTCGGGGTAGAGCAGGAATTCAAGTCCCTTGCCGGAATTAGGGAGCAGTAGCGAGTTGACACAGAAGATAATGAGCAGCAGGAACAGCAAGGGCATCATGAATGAGGATACCCCCTCAATGCCTTTCTTCACGCCACGGCTCACTATCCAGAAGTTGACGGCGAGAAACAGCAGAGTCCAAATGACGCATCTGAAGCCGTTGCCCGTGAAGTCGTTGAAGATTTGCGAGTACTGTTGCGGGGAGTGTCCGCTCAGTCCGCCTCCAATGGCCCGCACGAGATACTCAACCACCCAGCCGCACACCACGCTATAGAATCCCAGCGTAACCACGGCTCCGGCAATGCACACATAGGTGAAATTGTAAATTTTGGACTTGGGTTTGAGCTCTTTGAGTGCACCCATCATAGTTTTGTGGGTGGAGCGGCCAATGATGAACTCGCTCAGAATGATGGGAATGCCCAGAAAAATCACGCAAGCGATATAAACCAAAATGTAGGCACCGCCTCCGTTCTGTCCCGCTTCGTAAGGGAAACGCCAAATGTTTCCTAATCCCACAGCAGAGCCCACGGTAGCTGCAATAGCTCCTAAACGGGTGCCGAAACTTGCTCTTTCTTTCATCGGTGTATAGTTTTTATCCCAAATCGGTCATTGGGTTTTATTGATTCACAAAATTAATCACTGTGAGGGTGAAAACCAAACAAATGAGAAAAGAAAGAAGAAAAAGCTTGAAAAAAACTAAACAAATACAATTTCGTGGCAGTATTTTTCGTTATTCAGACAATAAATAGCTAACTTTGCAAGTTATGAAAACCCGAATACTCTACACAGCAATCATGTCGTGCCTGGCACTGAGCGCGATGGCTCAAGTGTCGTTCTTTGGCAATGACGAACCAATCTATGAGGTAACGCCCGCCCGTTCCACGGGTCTGTCAAAAATATATGTGCTCTATGACACCAATGGTGTGGGGATGCAATACGAGGCCTCAACCGACGCACGTGTCACTTGGTATGTGTTCAGTGATATGGGTGCCGCCTATCCCAATCCCGTCTATGGCGTGTCACGTAATGGTCGCACCACCAGGTTGCCCAATGTTTATCCCAATATGGGCTATGTGATTGAAGAGGGGACGGACGTCACATACGTTTGGGTGGTTAACTATGCCGACTACTACCTGCAGCTTCATAGCATTGTGCCCGAGGCAGCGTCGGATTGCGGCACGGCCACGATGCAGGTGAATGGCAAGGGCGACGACATTGAATACTATACGATCACCGGTGTTCGCCAGGTGCTTGACCGAGAGTTGCAACTCAGCTATAACACCTTGAGCTGGAGCGATGAGGAGATGCAGTGGGTGCAGATTGACACCGTTGAGGTGCAGTCGTCGCTCAAGGGCACCATTGTGGTTCCCGCTCCATTGTGTAACACCACCTTCAGGTTGCGGGGCGACCGTTTTCTTGAATTTTGGGACGAGGCCGTGGAGGTGGAGAGCAACGACACCTATGTCACCTCGGCAGTTGATGTGCACACCACGGCAGTGCAGGAGAAGCGTGAAATTGACAACGAGAGACAAACTGAAGGTGGTGGACTGGGCGGTTCGGCTCCGGTGACCATTACCTTCTCATCATATTGCACCGATGCGGTGGTTCACAAGGAGTGGCAAATGGCTTACGACTCTGAATTCAGCAATCTCATTTTGCGCCTCAATCAAGACGAAACGGAACAGACCTTTGAGGAGGCCGGAACGTATTATTGGCGCTTTGTGGGCTCCAACGAGGATGGCTCATGCGAGGCCTACAGTGAGACCTACACGGTGAATATCGGTGTGTCAGAACTCGTTTGCCCCAATGTGTTCTCACCGGGAACTTCCGAGAAAGCTAACGACGTGTGGAAGGTGTCATACAAGTCAATCGTAGAGTTCCATTGCTGGATATTCAATACGTGGGGCAACCAAATTATAGAACTGACCGATCCGTCGCAAGGCTGGGACGGTACCTATCGTGGCAAACTGGTGAAGCCGGGTGTGTATTACTATGTGATACGTGCTAAGGGTGCCGATGGCAAAGAATACAAGTTGAGTGGTGATATCAACATCATTCGCTTCAAGCAGAACCCCTATGACACCGGCGGAACATCCGGCGATGGGGGAGTGCAGACTGAGGATTAACCCGAATCGGGTTGCTTGCTGCCATTGAAACAACACAGACATTAAAACAGATAGAAATGAATACTAACAAACTGAAACTCATGGCCTGCTCGCTGGTTGCATTGATAGCAATGGGCAGCGCACAGGCTCAATATAAGAACTCTGCGGCCAGTAGCCGCAATATCGTATTTCCGGTGTCGGCCAATGCCGATATACCCTCGTCAATCACATTTTGCGGCGAGAAGGTGAGCTTTGACCGACTGGACATGTTTGAGCGTCTGGACCGTGAACTGACAGGCGTCATCTATGGGCACACGACCACGCTGATGTGCCTCAAGCGTGCCAACCGCTACTTCCCGGCACTTGCCAAGATTCTGAAAGAGCAGAACGTGCCTCTTGATTTTCTTTACCTTGCGGTAACAGAGAGCTCAATGGACCACAATGCTTATTCCAGCGCAAAAGCTGCCGGAATTTGGCAACTGCTTGCAGGTACTGCGAGAGACTACGGTCTGCAGGTGGATGGGGAAGTGGACGAGCGCTACGACCCCGAGAAATCGACCGTGGCTGCTTGCAAGTATCTCAAGTCGGCCTATAATCGCTACAAGCACTGGCCCACTGTTGCGGCATCGTACAACGCAGGCATGGGGCACATTTCAGGAGAGTTGTCCAAGCAGTCGCAGGAATCATCGTTTGACCTGTATTTGAACAAGGAGACCACGCGATATGTATTTAGAATTATAGCCTATAAACTCCTTTTTGAGAATCCCAAACGATATGGCTACAGGTTGTATCGCAACCAACTCTATCAGCCGGTGAGCTACACCACGGTCGACGTGACCACGTCGGTGAGCGACTGGAGTTCCTGGGCGATAGCTCACAATATCACTTATGCCCAATTGCGCGAGGCCAATCCCTGGATTAGGGCCACGAAACTCACCAACTCGTCGGGTAAGACCTACAAGGTGCGCGTTCCTGTGTCGAAGGACTTGTACCGCAGTAAGCGGTCGTTCACCGTATACGATAAAAACTGGACGGTTGACTAATTTTGACAATGGACGAAGAACAGCTGGGAACAGAATCGCTGGTTGTGCTTGGGGCTCGAGTTCATAACCTCAAGAACATAGATGTGGAGTTACCGCACTACAAGCTCTCGGTCATCACCGGGCTGAGCGGTAGCGGCAAGTCGTCGCTTGCCTTTGACACCATATTTGCCGAAGGTCAGCGACGGTATCTTGAGACATTCTCATCATATGCCCGCAATATGCTCGGAGTGCTGGAGCGCCCCGATGTGGACAAAATCACGGGGCTGAATCCGGTGATTTCGATAGGGCAGAAGACGGTGAACAAGAATCCTCGCAGTACTGTGGGTACCATCACTGAAATCTACGACTACTTGCGATTACTCTATGCCAGAGCTTCGGAAGCCGTTTCGTATGTTTCGGGCGAGAAAATGGTGAAGTACACCAGCGAGAAAATCGTGGACTTGATACTTGAAAAGTTTGATCAACGAAAAATTTATATTCTGGCCCCGCTGGTCAAGAACCGCAAGGGACACTACAAGGACCTGTTTGAGCAGTTGCGCAAGAAAGGGTACCTCCGCGTGAGAGTGGATGGCGAGATGCGCGAGATTACGTTTGGCATGAAGGTGGACCGTTACCGCAACCATTCCATTGAGCTGGTGGTGGACCGCATGAAAGTGCACGACAAGCTCCAGCATCGTTTGCTTGAAACCGTGGAACTCGCATTCAGGCAAGGAGACAATCAGTTGATGGTGCTTGATGATGAAACGGCCGAAATCTTTCACTACAGCAAGACGTTGATGGACCCGGTCTCGGGGTTGTCGTATCTGGATCCGGCACCGCACAATTTCTCGTTCAATTCGCCGCTGGGCGCTTGCCACAAGTGCAAGGGTTTGGGGTTTGTGAATATCATAGACCGCGACAAGATTATGCCCGACGACAAGGCGACAATTCGAGGCGGAGGCATATTGCCGCTCGGCAAATACAAAAATTCTGCCATTTTTTGGCAAATTGAGGCGATTTGTGAAAAGTATGGCGTCACGCTCGACACACCCCTTGCCGACATTCCCGAGGAGGCTATTGACGATATCATGAATGGCACTGAGGAGAAGCTCAATGTGAAGAACGAGGCCATGGGTATGAAGAATTATTTCTTGACCTACGACGGCTTGGTTAAGTACATTGAGATGCAGCAGACCGACGAGGCTTCGACTCAGGCGCAAAAGTGGGCAGGGCAGTTCTACTCGCGCTGCACTTGTCCTGAGTGTGGAGGCCAGCGACTCAACAAGGAGGCGCTACATTTCATCATCAATGGTAAGAATATTGCTCAACTTGCCGCGATGGATATCTCGGAGCTGCATGAATGGATGAGCGACCTGCACAATCATGTGACACCCACACAATGGAAGATTGCCAGTGAAATCGTGAAGGAAATCAATGCCAGACTGAGTTTCCTGCTTCAGGTGGGGCTTGATTATGTGTCACTCAATCGCAATTCGGCTTCGCTGTCGGGCGGTGAGAGCCAGCGCATCAGGCTCGCCACGCAAATTGGCTCTCAGCTGGTGAATGTGCTGTACATTCTCGACGAGCCCAGTATCGGTTTGCATCAGCGTGACAACAGACGCCTTATTGACGCGCTCAAGCGCTTGCGCGACCAGGGTAATACCGTTGTTGTGGTAGAGCATGACCGCGACATGATGCTCGAGGCCGACTATGTGGTTGACATCGGTCCGCTGGCCGGCAGGAAGGGCGGCCATGTGGTGTTCTCAGGAACACCGAAGCAAATGCTCGCCAGTCACACGCTCACGGCCGACTATCTGAACGGGAGCAAGCGCATAGAGGTGCCTGCCGAGCGACGTGCGGGCAATGGGCACAAGTTGGTGCTCAAAGGTTGCTCAGGCAATAACCTGAAGCACGTTGATGTTGCAATCCCTCTGGGAATGTTTGTGTGCGTCACGGGTGTTTCAGGCAGCGGCAAGTCGTCGCTGGTGAATGCCACGCTGCAGCCCATCCTGAGCCAACGTTTCTATCGTTCCAATACAGCTCCGTTGCCCTATGATGCCATTGAGGGCCTGGAGCACGTGGATAAGGTTGTGACCGTGGATCAGTCACCGCTGGGACGCACGCCGCGCTCTAATCCGGCGACCTACACAGGCGTTTTTGCCGACATACGCAATCTGTTCGTCAACTTGCCCGAATCCAAAATCAGGGCTTATAAGCCGGGCCGATTTTCATTTAATACGGCGGGAGGCCGTTGTGAGGTGTGTAATGGCAATGGTTACAAGACCGTGGAGATGAATTTCCTGCCCGATGTGCTGGTGCCGTGCGAGGAGTGTGGCGGCAAGCGGTATAACCGCGAGACGCTTGAGGTGAAATTCAAGGGCAAATCCATTGCTGATGTCCTTGACATGACCATAAATCAGGCCGTGGAGTTTTTTGATGCCGTTCCTGCGATTCTCAAGAAGATAAAGATGCTTCAGGAAGTAGGGTTGGGCTATATTAAGCTCGGACAACCTTCCAGTACGCTCTCGGGTGGCGAGAGCCAGCGCGTGAAACTTGCCACCGAACTTGCCAAGCGCGACACCGGTAAGACGATTTACATTCTCGACGAGCCTACAACCGGTCTCCACTTTGAAGATATTAAGGTGCTACTTGGCGTTTTGAATAAATTGGTCAAAAAAGGAAATACAGTTCTGGTCATAGAACACAATATGGATGTGATCAAGTGCGCCGACTATGTGATTGACATGGGACCCGAAGGCGGACGGAATGGGGGTCAAGTGGTGGCAGTGGGCACTCCGGAGCAGCTCGCACAGTGTCAGGAATCCATCACCGGACGCTATCTTAAACCTGAATTAGCACGAAATTAGCACAAAATAGCATAAATTAGGCCCTAAATTTGGCATAATTGTCGCAATTTGGCAATTATTTAGCCCTAAAATGGCCTTTTTCAAGGCCGTTTTAGCCATTTTTTTCGGCCTGTGCTGAAGTGTGCTCCAGTGCGCCGAGATGGTTGTGTAATGACAAGGATTATCAAATAGTTACACTCATGAGATGGGGGAGTCTCAACGGCCTTAGATTTTGCCGGATTTTTATGAATTGAATCAAATATGGTTTTCGTTTGAAATTTTGCAAGGAAATTGAGTTGAGCAAATTTTTTGCCAAAATATGGCATTTTACCACAATTAATTTACCGATTTAAATTTGAGAATTGACATCAAAATTTAGTTATGAAACCCGCATTTTGCAAACCGGAATAGGGTGTTTTGAATTACAAAATGCAATTTTGTGTCGCTCCTGTGCTGTTGATTTTGAAAATTTGCATTTCAAAAACGTCAAAACTAGTTTGATTTGCAAATTAACAATTAATTACAATTGATGTAAAATGCAGATAATCAGTATTTAAGCTATGTAATATTAAAGTGTTGATTCTAACATTTTTCCTAAATTCAGCGAAAGTGTTCCACGGAGGCTGTGTATATGTGTTTCCGATGTAGATAACTACATTTAAATTAGGTTGTTAGATGTATATAGTTAAATAGATACTATAATAATATTATAGAAGTTGACAATTTGTGACAATAAATTGGGATTTGAAAAAATAAATACCGAAAAATGAAATTTACCTTTAAAAATTTTGCAAATTCAAATATGTGTTGTAAATTTGCAATTGAAAAATTCTAAATTGTAAACTGACTTATGGACATCGTTTCTCGTCTAAAATTGTTCTTAACGCAAAATGGAATTGCTAACTCCCAATTTGCCGACACCTGTGAAATACCTCGTCCAACTCTCTCACAGTTGTTGAACGGCCGCAATAAGAAAGTGAGTGATGAGGTGCTCACAAAGATTCATAATGCCTATCCGGCGTTGAACATGATGTGGCTCATGTTTGGCGATGGTGAAATGTTTGTTCCAAATCAGAACACAATTGGATTTGCACCGGCCGCTCAACCGCTCGAGAATGACGTGAAAACTTCCCTGCCCCAATCGCTGACCGAGAATGCAAAACACCCTCAGATCAATTTTGGCGAGAATGATGCCACTTTTTCGGGCGCCCCTAAACATGATGTTGGCCCATCGCAATCGGCCCTCTCGATGGCGTTGCAGAGCATTGCTCGCGGGGCCGGCAAGAATAGCACGGTGAATGCCTCGAAACCAGCCCCTGATGGCCGCCGTATTGTGAACATCATGGTGTTCTATAACGATAACAGTTTTGAGTCGTTCACTCCAGGACGGTAAACTTAATTAAGAAAGAATTCGTTTGAAGATTTATATTTGTCAATAATGGGCAATTTTGTTTTTTGAGCAAAATTGCCTAATTTTGTATTCTACATTAATATAAAAGCTCAAGAGATGAAAGTATTGTTAGTGAATGCGAGTCCTCGTCGTGAGGGCAACACCTACCGCGCCTTGTGTGAGGTGTCGCGTCAGCTCGAGAAGCATGGCGTGGAGAGTGAGATTGTGCAGCTAGGTGTGAAACCTGTGCGCAGTTGCATTGCGTGCAACCAGTGCCTTGAGAAGGAGCTGGGCCGCTGTGTGTTTGACGATGACATGTGCAACCGTGTGAGCGAGAAGATGGCTGAGTGCGACGGTTTCATCATTGGTTCGCCGGTTTACTATGGGCAGCCCACGGGTGCGGCGCTGTCGCTGGTGCAGCGCATGTTCTATTCGGCAGGTCATCTGTTCCAGAACAAGCCCGCCGCCTCGATTGCCGTGTGCCGTCGTGGAGGTGCCACAGCCGCATTCCAGACCATGAATATGCCGTTCATGATGATGAACATGCCGGTAGTTACCTCGCAGTACTGGAACATTGTCTACGGCATGCTGCCGGGCGAGTCGGGACTGGACACCGAGGGCATGCAGACGATGCGCACGCTGGCCGACAACATGGCATTCCTGCTCAAGCGCATCCATGCCGAGGGCACTCCTGCCTACCCCGATCGCGAGCCCTGGCAGGGCATGCACTTCATCCGCTAAATGGTGCCGGCGGCTATGCTATTGCTGCTGCTGCTACTTGGTGAAGTTGTATTTTTCGCGGAGTTTTGCCTGCTCGTCAGACGGGAGTGACTTGAAATAGGCCTTCCAGCCCGGGCAGAAGTTGATGTGCCAACGCCAGAATCGGCCTAATGCCGATTTTGGCTTTTTGTGATAGTGCTCTCTGAATTTACAATTCTCGCATGCCATAGTTGTAGTTTTTAACCCAAATCGGGTTTAATCTGAATCGGTCTTTTAGTCCCGAGTTATAACTGAAATGGTTGAATAAGGCAAAATTACACATTATCTTGTATGTTTCCAAAAAACACCCTTTTGGGTGTTGGCCTATAGTGAGATATTCAAGTAAATTTGCACATATTATATATTGTCAAACTGATACCGAATAAAAAAAACGAGAAAAAACTCCGCCAGGGGTTTAAAAAATCGGTTTTTGTGTGTATATAGAGTGTATGACAGACAGAGAAAGACATATCGAGCGGCTGTTCAGGCAGCATTACAGTGCGATGCATCGGCTGGCTTACATGCTGTTGCACGACGATGACGACAGCAAGGATGTTGTGCACGACATCTTTGCCAAGTTGCTTGTAGAACAAACTGAACTGCGTGAAGCCACCGTTTTGCCTTATCTGCTGTCGTGCGTGCGCAACCAGTGCCTGAACATGATGCGTAATCGCAACCTGCACGACCAGTTGCAGCAATATCTCATTCCCGACACTGAAGTGGAACAGACATCGCCCGAAGAACTTGAGCGCGAAATAGAATTGCTTGCTTCGGGCATCGATGCCTTGGTTCCGCCTGTGTGCCGAGAGGTAATACGCCTGCATTTTCACGAGGGGGTGCCTTTGACCGAGGTCGCCCGGCGCCTGGGCGTGAGCCATACCACCATCTACAAGCACCTGCACAGCGCACTTAGTCAATTACGTCAAACGTTAGTGGGGACATCTATAAATTACCATAATGTTTATGATTAGTGTTGGTTGTATTTCGTCGCTTTTTGGCATCTTTAGGCTTGACCTCTTGAACCATAGTTTGCTATGCTTCGGCGAAGCCAAGCCAAAACCTGCTCAAAAATCAATCAAAATCCATCCCAAGTTAATTTATAGAAATCCCCTTAAAGACCATTGAGCAATGAACAAGACCGATTTACTATTACAAATGCTGGAACAGCCCGAGCG
>CAMKGM010000077.1 GCA_946412245.1 uncultured Bacteroidales bacterium | reverse complement strand
CAAGCAATCGCAGCCAACAATTCAAGACCATTCGTGAGAACTTCGATGCCAACTATAAGACGAAGTTGAATGATTACAATATCATTTTGACAACCGACGTGCTTGCCGAAGGTGTAAACTTGCATCGCTCCAATGTGATTGTCAATTACGATACTCCGTGGAACTCCACACGCCTCATGCAGCGCATCGGTCGTGTGAACCGCATTGGCTCGGTGTCTAAACACATCTACAACTATGTGTTCTACCCCTCAAGAGAAGGTAACCAGCAGATAAATCTCAACCAGATTGCTGTAAGTAAGATTCAGACTTTCCACTCTACATTTGGCGAAGACAACCAGATTTATTCTCGAAGCGAAATTATTGACCGCAACCTCAGTAAGCTCTTTGATGAATCAATGAAAGAGCAGAAAAAAGACTTCAATCAAGAAATACCATACTATGAGGAATTGCGCACTCTCTATCTCACTGACCGACGAGAATATAACCGCATTGCCAAGCTGTCATTGCGCAGTCGTACTGGTCGTGAACCGAGGCAGGTCGATGGCGTAACCCTCTCGGGCGACACATTGGTGTTCCTAAAAACCAACTACCGCAAGGTGTTCTTCCTTGTTTCAGAGAATGCCGAAGAAATTTCGGTGCTTGATGCACTGAAGTATTTCAAGGCAGCAAAAGACGAACAGCCCGTTGAACGCATTGAAGCTCACCACAGCCATGTGGAAAAAGCCTTGAAAAAGTTTCGTTCAATTCGTGATGCTGAAGCTCAGTCGCATGAGACATCTAAAGAAGATTCGGGCAATATGGGCGCACAGGTCACCATCGCTGTTCATTTGCTAACCAACTTTATGCGCGAGATAGATGACAGTGACTTATACTTGAAAGTTGCTCAACTCAAGTCACTGGCAGAACGCGGTGTTATCACATATATAGCTAAACGACTGCAACGCATACAGAAAAATCTGCGTCGATCGGGCGGCAAGGCTCGCATGACCCACGACGAAGCGTTAGCCGAAATCATCGAGATGGCAAAGAAATATGCTCCTTACTACATGGCAGAGGAATCGCTCCTAAACGAAGCCGAGACCGAGGCCGAAATCATACTTTCAGAATCATTTAAATAAACAGATATATGGACTATAGAGACATAATTGAATCAAGATACGACCGTGAGGCTTGGCAACAATTACTCCACGATATTTTCCGCAGCAAGGTCAGTTTTTGGAGGGAGCCATCGGCCGTGCACGCCAGCAGCCGACTTGCAAAACAAGCCCTAAACATCGGTAAGATTTCACTTGCCGATGGTGAGTCGATTGCCATCTATGAGGTGGAACTTACCGACAATGTTGACATAGAGCGCAACCGCAGAGGAATTCGCGACATGCTTACAACCGACTGGCGCAACATGGGCTATGCCGGTGCATTCATGTTCTGCTTCCGCCAGAACGAAAGTGTGTTGCGCTTCTCCTACGTCAGCGAGTCTTGGTCGTTTGCCGATGATGGCACATACAAGAAGGACAGCACCGACACGCGCCGTTTTACCTACTTGCTGGGTGAAGGACATCGCAGTCGCACCGCCATTCAGCAGTTTGAGAGCCTAAAAAAGAGTGGCCTATCACTTAAAGACCTAACCAAAGCTTTCTCGGTAGAAGCTGTAGGCGATATGTTCTTCAAAGACTACAAACAACAATATGAAGATATTATTGCTTTCATCACAGGCAAGCGCATGGTCAAGAGAGGAAACAAATGGGAAGAAACAATTGTAGGCGAGCCCAATCCAACAATCTTCTCTGAGTTCCGAGTGTTCGCAGATTCAGAAAAAGCTATCCGTGATTATGTCAAAAAACTGATGGGCCGACTTGTGTTCCTGCAGTTCCTGCAAAAGAAAGGATGGCTCGGTGTGCCTGTCAACGCAAAATGGGGCGATGGTGACCCAGAATTTATTCAGCACCTTTTTGACAACGCAGTTGAAAAGGACACCTTTGTCGACAATGTGCTTGAGCCTCTCTTTAACGATATCAACACTGAGCGTGATGGCGATATTGCTTCGCCAGCCGTGGGCAAGGACATCCGTGTGCCCTACCTTAACGGCGGCTTGTTTGAGCCTGATGCAGCCGATGCCGTTGATTTTCCCCTGCCGGCTAAATTCATGAAGTCGATGCTTGACTTCTTTGCTTCTTACAACTTTACCATCGACGAGAACGACCCCGACGATGCCGAAATGGGCGTTGACCCCGAAATGCTGGGACGCATCTTCGAGAACCTACTGGAAGACAACAAGGATAAGGGCGCATTCTATACCCCAAAGGAAATTGTGGGCTATATGTGCCGTGAGAGTTTGATTGCCTATCTGCAAACCGACATCACTGATGAGGCTCAACGTGAGGCAATCTGTCAATTCGTCACAACACACAAGCAAGTTGAAAATTTGCCCGACACCATTTTACAGAATCTTATCGATGTGAAGATTTGCGACCCGGCCATCGGTTCAGGTGCCTTCCCCATGGGATTGTTGAAAGAGCTTTATCTTTGCCGAGCAACGCTTGAAGGCTTTGACCAAAAGAAAGCTGCCGAGATCAAGAAGCACATCATTCAGCAGAATATCTACGGCGTGGACATTGAGCGTGGCGCTGTTGACACAGCCCGTTTGCGCTTTTGGCTTGCGCTGATTGTTGATGAGGAATCACCCGAGGCCCTGCCCAACCTTGACTTCAAGATTATGCAGGGTAACTCGCTATTAGAGAGTTTCCACGGCATTGATTTGAGCAATTTGCTTGGCACTCAAACTGTTAATCAAGTTAGAATTGTCTTTGATGACGAAAGTTGTGCTCAAGAATTATTACTCAAATCACTACGTGATTTCTATAGTTGCTCAAATGCAAATCATAAGAAGGCATTGAGGGCAAAAATTGATGCTCAGCTTAGAGACCTTTTGCGCACAAGAATTACAAAACCCGAGTTGCAAAAAGAAATTGACACTTTGACTGCGAAAAATGATAGATTCTTTTTGTGGCACACTTGGTTCAGCGATGTGTTTTCAAAAGGAGGCTTTGACATTGTAATAGGCAACCCTCCATATGTCGGAGAGAAAGACCACAAATATCTATTTAGACCGATTAAAAATAGTGCTTTAGGAAAGTATTATTTGGGAAAGATGGATTACTTCTATTTCTTTTTCCATCTATCACTAGAACTTGTTAACAATAATGGTATAAGCTGTTTTATAACTACAAACTATTATCCAACAGCTACAGGTGGCAGAATACTTAGAAAAGATTTTAAGGAACGCACATCAATTTTACGACTTATTAATTTTAACGAGTTCAAAATTTTTGATTCTGCACTTGGACAGCATAATATTATCACAATCTTAAGAAAGACATATAACAAGCAAGAAATGTGTCTTTGTGCAAATACATCCAATCATGGACAAACTAAAGCTATCTTAGAATCAATTCTATCAGGAAAAGATTCTAACACTGTATATGAGTATCTTTCTCAAGATATGCTTTATGAAACAGACGAGAATTATATAAGATTAAACAAAAAAAATGCGACAGACCCAATCAATGGAATTTTCGATAAAATTTCAAATGGCAATCGTTTGCTTGGAGACATTAGTATTGTTAATATCGGTATGAGAACTGGTGCTGATAAATTATCTCAATCTTATATTGAGAAATATGGCATAAATCTTCCCAAAAATACCGGTATCTACGTTATAACGACCTCGGAGAAAAATAAAATGAATCTTACCGCCAAAGAAGAGCAACTTTTTCTACCTTGGTTCAAAAATTCAGACATTGGCAAATATAGTTCTAAACTTAAGAACGACTTGTGGCTAATTGATTTATCTTATCCTCAACATGAGAATATTAGTTTTGAGGAGTATCCCAACATCTATGAGCATATATTACGGTTTAAAGATGTTTTAAGAGGAAGAAGATCTAATGATAATGGACTACAAGCTGTTCTCAATAAGGGCTATTGGTGGGCCTTTACCATGAGACAACTTGATTTTAACTCCGAAAAGATAATAGCACCGCAGAGGTCTCCAAGGAATACGTTTGGTTACAATAATGTCCCATGGTATGCGAGTATGGATGTATATTACATAACATCCATAGATTCAGATTACTCACTAAAATATGTCTTGGCCCTGCTTAATTCTAAATTGTACTATCTATGGTTATACAATAAAGGCAAAAGAAAAGGTGAAAACCTTGAACTATACCAAAAGCCTCTTTCTGAAATACCAATAAAGAAAGCTACACTCGAAGAACAATCCAATATTGTCAAAATTGTAGATCAAATTCTTGCTAAAAAGATGGAAAATCCAAAGTGTGACACCTCATCTTTGGAAAATGAAATTGACAAATTAGTGTATAATTTATACTCTCTTAGTCAGGAAGAAATTCTTATTGTAGAAGATGCAGCAAAATAAATAATTATATGAGCGATAATCAAAAAAAAACCAAGTCTGCCCCCAAATTGCTAAAAGTCACATTAGGGGATGGCTCTGTTATACAAGAAAAAACAGCAACAGAGACATATGTAGAAGCTATTAGACTCCTGGGACCTTTGGAAATATCAAAAATCAAGGAAATTAAGGTTGAAGGCTTACCGCTAGTTGTTGCCAACAAAGATTATCGAATGCAATTAAGTTCGGTTGATGAGGGTTGGTATGTAGCAACTCATATGGCAACAGATGCTAAAAAACGAATGCTTGAGAAAGTGGCAAAAGCATTAGGTGAAAATATACAGGTGGAAATAATTCTGCAAGATAAGGCTTAATTTTATAGTATGTACAATGTCAAAGAAAAATAGTCATACATCTGCTTTGTTTCACTATACGAGAAATCAAAATATTCTCATTAGTATATTGAAAGAAGGGCTGAAATTCTCATATTGCAAAGAGAAGTTCTCAGAAACCCTTTGTCTAGGCATTCCTATGATCTCTTTTTGCGACATACCATTAAGTAATAGTTTTGAACATTCTTCCAAATACGGTCAATATGCTATTGCGCTATCGAAAAACATAATTATGCGCAAATACAAGGGCGCTTTGAGCCCAGTAAACTATTTTACATCAATATCTTCTGTTATAGCTGCATTTAAACTTCGAGAAGAAAGCAAAAGCAAAAAGCAGGAACTTGAAGACATTTCAAAACTTTCTTTTGGAGAAGAAATTACATTAGAATTCAACGGAAGGACTTATAAAGGTAGACCATTGCCACCTGAACAGGCACAAAATGCACTTCAATTATTCTTTAACAGTATTCATTATCATCATTTTTCCACGCAAGCAATAGGATTTATGAAAGCCTTTCAATCTCTACACGATGGCAAAAATCAAGTTAATTACGATGAGTGTGAATGGAGAATCGTTCTGCCAGAGAATGCCAAAATAGGAAGTCATAACCTTTGTAAGTGGTTTTGGACTGAAGCAGATTATGACAAATGGAGAATTAATAGAAAAGACAAATTCATACATGAACTACCTTTGTTATTTTCTGTTGAAGACATTGAATATATTATCGTACCAACGAAACAATTAATTCCTAATTTCCTTAAACGACTAATGAAACTTGACTATGTATGTGGTGCGAAAATAACAGAAAAAGACAAGTATATACTTGTTTCAAAAGTAATTAGTTTAGAACAAATAAAAAGAGATTTTTAAATTGTATATATGTCACGATTAGGAGATTTATATAAAGCAATGGAAACATTGCGGAAAGAAGGCCTCTCGCTGAATAAGGATTTGGAGAGGCAGGTAGAGGAACTTGAGGAGAATATCATCAAGGATGAGATTCTTCCATCATTAAGTAGTGATATTGCACCGCGGCTTGAACCTATCAAGCGTGACCTCGTACTTGTGGTGGAGTACCACCCGGGCGAGCCAATCAGCGTGGCCCTATCTCGCAAGGCGAAGATAAGCGAAATTATTGACGCCAAGCCACTCACCCCTCGCAACAGCACACCCGTCAAGAGTGAAGCTGAGCCACCTCAAATCGAACCGCATGAGCCAAGCAAGCAGGTAACCAACAAGACCAAAGGCTTACGGGTAACGTTCCCCGATGGTACCGTTATTTGGCATCGCCAAGCCATTGACACATTCATCGAGACATTGCGCAAGATTGGCTTGTCAAGAATACCTCAGGTAGGAATCGAGCACATGGGCTATAACCTTGTAGGCAAGAAAAAACGCCCACTAGTGCCTGGCCGCATTTGGCAACACGAGTGCGATGGCTGGTTCATATACTCCAACATCAGCAACCAAACCAAGATAGACCACCTCAAACAAATCTCAAAAGCTCTTCACCTTCACCTCAAAATCGAAGAAGGCAAACCACAGTAGTAGCTTTTTGCGATGAGTGGAGCGTTACGGGGGGGTAGGGGGTTGCCTCGGGCGACATGGATGAGGGGGCGTGGGTGTCCTTCCTGGATTGTGGTGATGCCTCAATCAGGCTGGGTTACCGCAGAGGTTCGCCCTTGCGGCGGTGGGGGCATTGGATGATGGCGGCAACGAGAGTTGCCGCATAGGGGGACAGTAGGCAGCGGTGTTGCCGAGTGCTTGACAGAACAGTGGGTGGCTATAAAACAAAACACCGCAAGGGGTTGCGGTGTTTGTGTGATTGTGTTGCCCCTGAGGGGCTTGGTTGGTTGGATTATTCGCCGAGGATGGCTGCGACGCCGGGAAGGGTCTTGCCCTCGATGGCTTCGAGCATGGCACCACCACCGGTGGAGACGTAGGAGACTTTGTCGGCCAGACCGAACTTGTTGACGGCTGCTACGGAGTCGCCACCGCCCACGAGTGAGAATGCGCCGTTCTCCTGGGTTGCCTGTGCCACATACTTGGCGATTTCGCCGGTACCGTGTGCAAAGTTGTCGAACTCAAAGACGCCCACGGGACCGTTCCAGAGAATGGTCTTGGACTTGAGGATGATTTCCTTCCAGTTAGCGAGCGACTTTTCGCCGGCATCCATGCCTTCCCATCCGTCGGGGATGTTGAAGATGTCAACGGGTTTGCGCTCGGCATCGTTTGAGAAGTCGTTGGCAGCGATGGTTTGGACTGAGAGGCTGAGGTTGACACCCTTTTCTTTGGCAGCGGCGAGGATGTTGAGTGCCTCGGGCATGAGTTCGTCTTCGTGGAGCGACATGCCGATGTGTCCGCCTTGTGCCTTGATGAAGGTGAATCCCATGCCACCGCCAATGATGAGGTTATCGACCTTGTCGAGGAGGTTCTTGATGACACCGAGCTTTGAGGAAACCTTGCTACCACCGATGATGGCGGTGAAGGGGTGCTGAGCGTTTTTGAGGACGTTGTCGATGGCGACAACTTCTTTCTCCATGAGGTAGCCGAGCATCTTGGCGTCGTCGGCAAAGTAGTCGGCGATAACGGCGGTAGAAGCGTGCCGGCGGTGAGCGGTACCGAAGGCATCGTTGACATAGACATCGGCATAGCTTGCGAGCGTCTTGGCGAAGTCGGCCTGACGGGTTTTCATCTCCTTCTTGGCTGCATCGTAGGCGGGATCTTCTTTGTCGATGCCCACGGGTTTGCCTTCTTCCTCGGGATAGAAGCGGAGGTTTTCGAGCAACAGAGCCTCACCGGGCTTGAGGGCGGCAGCTTGATCGGCAGCCTTACCGCAGTCGGGAGCGAACTGTACGGGCACACCGATGGCAGCAGAAACTGCGTCGACAATCTGGCTGAGCGAGAGTTTAGGGTTCACCTTGCCTTTAGGCTTGCCCATGTGTGACATCATGATGAGGCTACCGCCGTCGGCGAGAATCTTCTTGAGGGTGGGAACGGCTCCGCGAATGCGGGTGTCGTCGGTGATTTTGCCCTCGTCGTTGAGGGGCACATTGAAGTCGACACGCACGATGGCGCGCTTGCCGGCAAAATTGAAATCGTTGATATTAACCATTTTATTAAAGAGTTTAGTGTTTAGGAGTTTATTTTATAATTGTTTAGTGTTTAGTTCTCAATGCTACTGTGGAAGTTCCTCTGCGAGGCACTTTATTTGGTTCTTGTTTTTCACCAAGCTGCGAGGGTCTTCAACCCTCTTGCATGGTGTTAATCACATAGTCGCATCTTCGATGCACCCGACCTCTTCGAGGTCAATTTGCCAGTTCTTAGCTTTAGTAATAATGTGCAAAGATAGTGAAAAATGCTGCAAATGCAAATGTGAGTGACCGAATAACGGATTATAGCAGTGCCGCCATTTGCTGTTGCATGGCCTGAGCCTTTTGGGCTGCGACCAGTGCGAAGTCGTCGTCGCTTGAGGCATGGATGATGCCACGCGAGGAGTTGACAATGAGTCCGCACCGGCTGTTCATGCCATAACGGGCCACCTCCTCGAGGCTGCCGCCTTGAGCTCCCACGCCGGGAACGAGCAGGAAGTGGTTGGGGATAATCTCACGAATGCGCTTGAACATCTCGCCCTGCGTGGCACCGACGACGTACATCATCTTGCCGGCATCGGCCCACTGCTGGGTCTTGTTGAGGACATGCTCGAAGAGGGGAGTGCCCTGCTGGTCGCAGATGAACTGGAAGTCGCGCGAGCCCTTGTTGGAGGTGAGTGCGAGCACAATGACCCACTTGCCGGGGTAGTCGAGGAAGGGGGTGATGCTGTCTTCGCCCATATAGGGCGCGATGGTGAGAGCGTCGACATCAAGGGTCTCAAAGAAACTGCGGGCATACATGCGGCTGGTGTTGCCTATGTCGCCACGCTTGGCATCGGCGATGATGAAGATGTCGGGGTAGTTTTGGCGGATGTAAGCGATGGTGTCTTCAAAAGCCTTGTAGCCCTTCACACCTTGCACCTCGTAGAAAGCCAGATTGGGCTTGAAGGCGATTGCATACTGTGCCGTGGCATCGATGATGGCACGGTTAAAGGCGAAGAGGTCGCCACCGAGCGAAGCAGGCATCTTGGCGGGGTCGGTGTCGAGACCGACGCAGAGGAAAGACTGCTTTTTGAGGATGTTCTGATAGAGTTGTTCTTGAGTCATAATATAAAAATGTGGTTAGAGTTCGGCTTCTTTGAGTTTCTCGGCATTCTCGGCGACGATGAGGTGGTCAATGCAGTCCTGGATGTCGCCATCCATGAAGGCAGGGAGGTTGTAGCTGGTGTAGCCGATGCGGTGGTCGGTGATGCGTCCCTGCGGGTAGTTGTAGGTGCGAATCTTGGCAGAGCGGTCGCCGGTGGAGACGAGCGTCTTGCGTCGCGAAGCGATATCGTCGACATATTTCTTGTGCTCGTTGTCGTAGATGAAGGTGCGCAGTCGCGCCAGAGCTCGCTCCTTGTTCTTGGGCTGGTCGCGGGTCTCGGTACACTCAATGAGGATTTCCTGCTGTTCGCCGGTGTTGGGATTGGTCCACATGTAGCGCAGACGCACACCCGAGTTCACCTTGTTCACATTTTGGCCACCGGCACCGCCACTGCGGAAGGTGTCCCATTTGATTTCGCCCTCGTTGATGTGCACATCGAAGGGCTCGGCCTCGGGCAGCACTGCCACCGAAGCGGCGCTGGTGTGTACACGACCCTGTGTCTCGGTGACGGGCACACGCTGCACGCGGTGGACGCCCGACTCGTACTTGAGGGTGCCGTAGACGTTGTCGCCGGTGACGCTGAAGACGATTTCCTTGTAGCCGCCGGCAGCGCCCTCGCTCATGCTCGAGACCTGCACATTCCAGCCCTTGCTCTCGCAGTAACGGGTGTACATGCGCGCCAGGTCGCCGGCAAAGAGGGCAGCCTCGTCGCCGCCCGTGCCACCACGAATCTCGAGCACCACATTCTTGGAGTCCTCGGGGTCCTCAGGGATGAGGAGCAGCTTGATTTCTTCTTCCATTTTGGGAATGAGGGGCTCGAGCTGGTCGATTTCTTCCTTGGCCATTTCCTTGATGTCGGGGTCGCTCTCGGTTTCGAGCAATGATTTGGCATCGGCGAGGTCTGAAATGGTTTTCTTGTAGTTGTTGGCGGCCTTGAGCAATGTTTCGAGGCTCTTGTATTCTTTGGTGAGCTTGACGTATCGTTGTTGGTCGGCAATGACGGCAGGGTCGGTGATGAGCGTGCCGATTTCTTCAAACCGGGCGTCGAGTCCGTCGAGTCGTTCGAGTAGGGTAGAGTTAGCCATTCTTTATAGAGGTGTTTAGAAAAGTTTCGAAATGTTTTCGGTGAATAGTTTCACTGAGATGGCAAGCAAGATGATGCCAAAGAACTTGCGGATGAAATAGATGCCGCCAGCGCCCAGAATGCGCTGAATCTTGTCGGTGGAACGAATCACAAAATATACCCATATCATGTTGATGGTGAGTCCGATGAGGATGTTGATATCGGCATACATGGCACGCAGGGAGATGAGGGTGGTGAACACGCCAGCACCTGCCAGCAAGGGAAATACGATGGGTACCAGAGTAGCCTCCTTGACGGGGCCGGTGTTCTTGAAAATCTCCACGTCGAGAATCATCTCGAGCGCCATGAAGAAGATGAGGATGGCGCCAGCGGCAGCAAAGGAGTCGATGTCGCAGTTGAAGATGTTGAGAATCCAGTTGCCGCCGTAAAAGAATCCTACCATGAGGGCGAAGGAGTAGAGCGTTGCCTTGATGGCGCTCACGGAACGGCCTTTTTCCTTGATTTGCAAGATGATGGGGATGGCGCCGACAATGTCGATGATGCCCAACAACACGAGGAAGGCGCTCAATATCTCGGTGAAATTAATGTTACCCATAAATTATAATGAATAAATTTAATGCAAAATTAGTAAATTTGAATGATTCAATCGCAACATAGAGGCAAAAAGGATGAAAAAGATGCGGTCGAATGAGGTTTGCAAAAATAAATGAGGTGCCATTGCTACTTGCTAATGCCAGTTGTGAGAATGTGATGGTTTATAGAAAATCATACTGAAAACTGTGATTAAAATGAAGGATTGTTGGCAGAAATGTATTATTTTTACAAAAAAAACTTATAAATTTCTATGAGAGCGAATATTTTACTATATTTGCATTTTAATATTAATATATAACCTAAAAGACTATAAAAGAATGAAGAAACTCTTTACTTTTTTGTTGATTGCACTTGTTTCCATTAGCGTTGATGCAGCAGGTGTTGTGATTTGTGGAAAGGCCTACAATGAGAATAGTTATCAGCTTATAAATCAGGAACTCACTGATGCTGGCTATTTGAAGAGCGGAAGTTTGGCCTATGATCCTGTGAACTACAAATTGACACTCAACAATGTCGATATATTGTGCGATAAAACAATTATTGAGACCTATCAGCTTGAGGAACTTGAGATAGAGGTGATAGGTAATTGCACACTCAAGACTAAAAAAGAAGGTAATGAGACTGTCGACAATGGACTCAGCTGTATAAATGTCTCAGCTGCTAATACCAAGCCGATGACTATTGATTTCACGGGCAACGGATCGCTGAAAATGACTTCTACCAATATTGCATTTTTCGCTTTCAACCGATATAGCGTGCAATACAAGTTTGATGGTCCCGATGTCACCATTAAATCGGCCCGTGGCATTTGGTCAACCAGTGTTTATCGTGTGGCTTATAAAATGAATGCCGGCTCGTTGAAGATTTGGAGCGACTTTGGAGCCATCGATCACGCTTTCAATATGGATAATGGTGTGTATGGCACTATGTCGTTTGCCCCAGGCATTAAAATCTTGGAGCCTTATGACGGCTATTGGGATTGTGTGTTGCCACAGAACGGTTATGCCATGATAAGACACTTCGCTGGTGAGGCCAAGACAGTGAAGATAGGCAGCACCTACGACCTCAAGGTTGGCGGAGTGCAAGTCACTACCCAAAACTGCAACGACATCTTGGGCGATGGCAAGGTCTCTTACTTTCAAACAAATAACTTTTTGACTTTGAACAATGCCACAATTGAGGACGATTATCAGGTCATCGTCAGCGACATCCAGTGGCTGAAAATCAGGATTGCTGGTTACAACCGTCTTATCACGCATCGCAACACCTATGGTATAGATTTAACAGAGTGTGATGGCGTGGCAATTGAAGGCGCAGGCAATGGAGTGGATAATGACGTGTTGTCGATGGAATCGAGTGTCAATCAAATGGGCATAGGTTACTTCACCCATAAGAAAGGCGAACCTGCCCAAACTTACATCCGCAACTGCTCTATCACAATGCCCGGAGGTGAGATTCAAAACGAGGACAATGACTGCGCGCTCACTATAGAGAACGCATATATCCACTTAACAGATGGTTACATCACTACACCACCAGCGCTCACATTGAACAATTGCGAAATCGTTAAGCCTCAGGGAGGCGTAATAAACTGGAGTAGTGTAGCTGATGCCAATGGCGGATCGTACTGGGGTGAGATAGAAATTGTGCCGATGAGCCTGAAATTTGGTGATGTGAACCGCGATGGTAAGGTTGACCCCGATGATATGAGTTATTTGCAACAGTACTTAAACACCTACATGGCAAGTTGCGACCTCAATGGAGACGGCATAGTTAGTTTAGCAGACATGAATATGCTAATAAATTATCTGGTCGAAAACAACCCCATGGAGTTGGATTACACCCATTATCTCAAGGTGTGCGACGTGGACGAAGACGGATTTATCACTGATGATGATAACTCAGTGCTCTCTACGTTTATCCTATCAAGTAATGGCGAATCGCAGAACAGCAGTTATGATGTCAATGGTGATAACTTGATTGACTGGTGGGACTATGTCATCGTCCGGATGGCTGTAAATGCCGGCGTTGAAATCACCAGCTATGGTGTGCAGGTGTTTAAGACCACGGTGACTACGCTGAATTATGACGACGTGCTGCGCGACGGCACCGTGAGCTATGACCCCGAGACCCACACCCTGACGCTCAACAATGCCAACATCACACCTACGGGCCAGGGCAATGATGCTTATATTGTGAGACCGAATGACTATCTGACTTATGCCAACACCGCTGTGATTCAAGTGAATGACCGTGCAATCTTTGGCAATTACCAGACATTGAACGTCCGGTTGATTGGCGAGAACAACATCGCTGTTCGCGACTGGGTCGCTAATAATAACCAGCGAATAGTGACGGCATTCCACATTAACCACAACGATGTAAACATCATGGGC
>CAMKGM010000076.1 GCA_946412245.1 uncultured Bacteroidales bacterium | reverse complement strand
AGTGAGCGTGAGCGAGCGGAGATAGCGGCACTGGCGGTGATAAGCATCCTCTATCTCGTCGCCGGAGGCGACCCCCTCGCTTATCGCACACTAATATTTTAATAATTGTTGTCCGATAAAAGATTTTAGGCACACTGCAATCCACTATGTATGAGTTGTTTAAATGTTTTTTAAAATATTGAGCTTACTATGAAGCCCGTCAGGGCTGGGTAGATAATAGGCAGGTGGTGGAGCGAAGCGCAACCCCTGTTTTAAGGTGATATTCAATATAATTAGCCCCATCAGGGGCGACAGATAAAAAACTTGATTCACATTCTGCCGTCCCTACGGGACTAATGTTGTATATGCCTAACTGACAGGGGTTCTCGCCTGCGGCTTTACCCCTGCCTAGGTTCTTGACAGTCCTAACGGACTTTTAATCGGACACTAATATATTTTAATAATTCTGAGCGAAGCGAGGCTTTTTGAAGCTTTTTGTCCTTTTTGAGATTATCCTACACTATCCAGACAAATCAGATTAATCCGTAGTTTTAATTTTTATCTTGCAACCCGTCCAACCAAATCAGAATAATCCGTAGTTTATTCACTGTGTGTGCTATTGCCTTCGCGCAACCACCACCTTTCCATTATCTTTGCTGCACACACGCTCATTTACATTATTACATACCTCAACACCTCACGGAAGTACACAAAAAGCCTCGAAAGTACACATTCTCTCCACAAAAGCAGTACAATGTTTATTACCATCATGTAGGGTCGTCACCTGTGACGACCGCATCCACGAGGGGATTTATTATACTGTAGCACAAGAGATTACCCATCTATCAACGCGGTCGTCACAGGTGACGACCCTACAACGACGCGCCATGCTAGCCTACAAATCCCGCCTTTCCCGCTTTTCCACGATTTCCACGATTTCCAAAAAAATTCATCCATCCCATCCGTCCCCCAAGAATTTTAAATTTTATTGTTTCTCATTATTTGATAGTCACAAATCAATTTAGAAGAGGCAGACCCACCCGAATTTGTGAGCTAATTCTTGAATTAGCTTGTGGTCTTGTTTGGGAATAGTAAGAGTTAGTGTCTCTTGCTGATTATCGCGCTGTGCGATGCTGGCTTTGTCCAGGTCATACTGCACTTGCAGGTTCATCCACATGTCGGCGGGGATGCCAAGTGCTTTCTCCAGTGCCATGGCCACAGTGAGTGACACCGAGCGTTTGCCGTTGATGGTCTCGCTCAGCACCGAGGGCTTGATGCCTGTGAGTTCGGCGAGTTGCTTTTGGGTCATTTGGCGCTCTTTCAATTCGTCTTTGATCAATTCGCCAGGGTGAGTGGCTACAAATGGGGTCAGTATTTCAGTCTTCATAATGCTTTGATATTTCAATGATTAATGCGTTTACAACAATCCCGTTGTCGTCAGGTGAACTGTGGAAAAGCAGCCTATATTGGACATCAATCCACACGGCATCAATTCCTTTTAAGTCTCCTTTTTTTCGCTCATAATGGAGCGACTTCATGAGAAAAAGGTCCTCCAGTCGTCGGGCCGCCTTCAGGTAGTTTACGACCTTAACATAGCGCTTCACAATGCTTTGAGGTAATCGTTTGTAATGGCGATCTTGGGTGTGGCCAGTGGTATAAAGTTCCTCTAAAGCTGCGTTTTCAAATTCAATGTTCATTGACTCAAATAGGTTTGTTCGGCAAATATAATAATACTTTTTGAATAATTCTCAAAATTGCGAATAATTTTTAACAAAACTACCTCATTAAGATAACCCCATAAAAAACGACCGCCATAGCATCCCTGCTCTGGCGGTCATTCGGATAATTAAATCCTAACTATTACCATTAAAAATATTAATATGCTTATGTTTTCTCTTTATTGTTTAGTCACTAATTTTATTGTAGATTTTACCTTGTCGTGTGCTAAATAAACAGCTTTATTGTGCGGTAAATAATGATGTTCTATATGATTACCAACCGCCACCACTAGAGTAGCTGGAAAGCGATACTGACGAACCGCCGCTGGCATTGCTGTAGCCCTTGCCACTCCAGAACGAGGTGCCGCTGCCGGTCACACCGCTGTAGAGCTTGCAAGATGGCGAGGTAACCACCATGGTAGAGCCACCGCTGCTACCACCGCCAGGACCCCAGCCGCCACCACTGCTGCTCAGGGTGGGTACCTGGAATGCGGCCACTACAGTGTTACCGTTATACAGGGCATACCATGTGTTGGAACTGGCAGTTGCCTGATAGCAAGTCTGGCTGATAGAAGCGCCACTCTCGATGGCACCCATGCTACGGCCTATTGCGGCAATGTTGGCACCACTCTGGATATACACTTTGTAGCCACCCTCGCTGTTGGCGTCAAGACCTTCTTCGCTACCGTAGCAGAAGACCATACCGCCGCTCAGGTACATATTACCGTTGCTGTCGATGGCATCGTTGTTGGTTGCCACTGCATAGACGAAGCCACCCTTGATGTACATGTGACCAGCACAGTTCAGGGCATCGTCGTAGGTGTTGCACTCAATGTAGCCACCGTTGATGGTCATGGTGGTCTTGCTTTCGATGCCTTCACTGCCTTCACCGCCTGTGGCGCTCACCTTGGTGGTGCCGCCATTGATGGTGATGGTGCCTTCAACCTTCACACCCTTGGCCGAGCCGCTAACGCTTGAGCCACCGCCAGGTCCCCAGCCGCCACCGCTGCTGCTGGTTCCAGCTGCAGAGCCAGTGGTCGAAACGGTGAGTGTGGGGCCAGTTGTGTCACTGTTGCCCTGTACATAGGCGCCGTTCACCTTAATACCCTTGCCGCCATTGCCGGTCATGGTAATGGTGATGGTGCCGCCCAACAGGTTCATGTCGCCGTCGGTCTTGAAGCCCTTGGCAGTGTAGTAGTCGCCACTGGTCGATGCTGCCTGAGCAGCGCCACTGTTGTTCACCGTGATGGTGCCGCCGTTGGTGGTCATCGTTGTGGTCGAGATGCCCTTGCCGGCCTTGCCGCTTGCATTGATTTTGAGAACGCCGTCATTCATCACAAAGTCGACGGCCTTGATACCACTGCTGTAGCTAGCATCGTTGTTGATCACCATCATGGCTCCGCTGGGAGTGAGGGTGATGTCACCACCATTGACGGTCACGGTTGCTTTGCTCTTGATGCTCTTGCTCATAGCGCCATTGTTGGCCACCGTGATGGTACCGGCGTCTATGGTGATGTTGCCATCGGCCTTGATACCGGCTGCATTATAGCTGGTGCCATTCTCCTCGCTCTGCTCGCTTGTGCCGCCATATTGAGAGGTGACATTGGTCAGCGTATAAATTCTTGTGGAACCACTGGTTTGATAGCTATTAGAGACTTGGTAGTACACATCTGTGCCATTTGGCGCTGAGAATGTTGCCGTCTGGTAATTTGCGTTGCTGCCCTTGAAATAGAAGGTTCCATCTGTAGGCCCACCAAAATCGTAGTAGTAGAATCTCACGGTTGAATAGCCCGAAGACTTGTCAACATAGTTAGTAAGGGTTCCCAGACTGGTGCCGTCGCTCTTATAAAGAGTGAAACTGTTCCATGAAGAACTATAGCCCGATGACTTGGCAATATACACCCTATAACTCTGTGGAGTCTCGCCGCTACCCGAGCCGCTGTTCTCGGCTGTACCACCTGAGCCGTTGGCAGTGATGTTGACAGTAGTGGTAGCGCTCGACTCGTCGATATTGATCGCACCGTCGGCGTTAAGGCCCTTGCCGCCTGCACCGGTGTTGGTGATGTTGACGGTACCGCCCTTGATGTTGATGTCGCCATCGGCCTTCACGCTGGTGGGATAGTTGATGTCGGTGCCGTCAACCACGAGGTTGCCCGACTGCACCACCTTGAGCGTTGCGCCGGTAATGTCTACATTGCCCTCGGCTTTCACGCCCTTGCTGCCATTGGCGGTCAGGGTGAGGTCGAGTGTGCCGCCCTTCAGGGTAATGGTACCCGTGTTCTCGGCATCTTCAATGATGGCGTCGTTGTCGTCGGTCTCATAACTCACCTGAATGCCGTCGTCGCCCACGTTTTTGATGATGACGTTACCGCCGTTCTGGGTATAGTATTGGTTGATGTTGAAACCATCGGCCACAGCACCCAGAATGTTGATGGTGCCCACGGTCTTCTTGACTTCGACATACTCATCACCCCAGAAGGCATTCTTCGTGTTACCGGTGATGTTTAGCGTACCGCTACCCTTGAATTCAGTGTGGCCTTTCACAGCGAAGCAGCCTTTCTGCGGGCCGTTGGTACCGTCGGTCAGTGTAGAGGTAGTACCGTCGGCCAGTTCAACGGCGATGCGCTTGCCGTCGCGAATGTTGATAGCCGCGCTGTCGGGGTTGTGCAGGGTAAGGCCGTTCAGGCGAACGGTAATCTTGTAGCTACCATCCTGATAGAATGAGCCGCTATTAGATGTGCCCTGCAGGGTGTAAGTATATTCTGTGGCGACTGTAGTGTCTTGCAACACGCTCACGCGAGCGTTGTTAGAGGCCGCTGTGATGTGGCCGGCAATGTTACCTGCCACGGTCACGATGGCGTTGTTGCCGCTGTAGTTCACCAGAATATTATCATCGTCAAATTCCTCGCTGTTGACATAGATGCTATCAATGTCGGCCACGTTAAACACCTTGTCAAGGACAGTGAGCGTGGTACCGTTCAGGTAGGGCATCGTGTCGAGGTTAGCGGTGTTGTAGGCATATTTCACATTGCCTGTGCACACCCACATGGTCTGTTGTGCTTGCGCGTTGAGACATGCTGCAACTATCGCAATAATTAAAGCAATGCGTTTCATGATAATCCTAAAATAATGTTGATTAATGCCGTTACATCACTCACATTCACGCTTGAGTCGCCATTGATGTTGGCCACTTCTTCGTCCATAACATGGAGACCCAGAATCATGTTAATCAGGGTCGTTACGTCACTTACATTTACAGAACCATCGCGATTCACGTCACCTAATTGGAAACTGGAACCTCCACCTGTATTACTGAAATACATGAAGTTCATGGAGTTCAACGCGATTCTTGCCGAGCCATCGTTGCTTGAAGCCACCAAATAACCGTTGCTGAAAGTGATTTTCAGCCCGTCGGTTGAGATGCTTTGCTCGGTGCCGGAACCGCTGTTGAAGCGAAGGTAAGAAAAGCTTTGTGCTTGAGCGCTTATACCCATAAGCAGCGTCAGCAGTAGGAATAGAACCTTCTTCATATTAATAATTTTTTAATTGTTTTTCAGTCGATAATATCTTATTGGCTCGCTAAAGTACTATATTTTATTGATAAGGATAAAATTTATTCAATCAGTTGGGCGATTTTTTCAACAAAACCAATTTTGGTAGTGATGAGTAATGTGTAAACTAAAGGGTAGTAAATATGACTCATTTTGTATTCTGCACTACTTTTTTTGGCCTTTTTCTTGCAATTGTGCGAGAAACGGAGTACTTTTGTGGAAAAATGATAAATAATGATGGAGAAAATAGACAACCTTGACCGACAGATACTCGAGATTGTGACCAAGAATGCCCGCATAGCCTCAAAAGATGTGGCCGAAGATTGCGGCGTGTCGCGTGCAGCGATTCACCAGCGCATCCAGCGCCTCATTGACCTCAAGGTGATAACGGGGTCGGGCTATCATGTGGACCCCGGATTGCTGGGATTCACGACCTGTACTTTCATAGGACTCAAACTTGAGAAGGGTTCGCTATATCAAGAGGTGGTCAAGGAACTGGTGCAGATAGATGAGGTGGTGGAGTGTCACTTCACAACAGGTCCTTACACCATGATGATCAAGCTCTATGCGCGCGACAATGAGCACCTCATGCAGTTGCTCAACGGCAAGATTCAGAACATTCCCGGTGTGACGGCAACTGAGACACTCATCTCGCTCGACATGAGCATCAAGCGCGAAATTCCCATTTATCCCTAAGAGAAACGCTCAACCGATAGCATGGAACCAGATTTGAGGCTTGTCGGCATAGCAGGCCTCAGATTTTTTTACCTTATTATTTGGTAAAATGCCAAATAATTGGTACTTTTGCCACTGGTTATCGTTGCGACTGTTGGTGAAACTCGTTTTTCCTATAGTGCAACAATGGCCATTGACACATTATTAAATAATATAAAGCCATGGAAGAATCCGATATCATTAGCCGCATCAAGTACTTGATGAAGGAGCTGAACTACAAGCAAGGCGAGTTTGCCCAAAAGATTGACGTGGATGCGTCAAACCTTTCTAAATACTTGAATGGTCGTTTGGCTGTGAGCGACTCACTGGTGAATCGCATCGTCGTGAACCTGGGTGTGAGCAAGGAGTGGCTCGAGCAGGGCACCGACCTGCCTTTTGCCAAGTTGCCTAATGTGCCTGCTACCACCACGCTCACGGCCTCGCAGTTGGCCCCAAGCGTGCAGGGAACGCCCGTGTATGACATAGATGTGACCGCCGGTACCATGCCACGTGCGCGTATGTTCACCGACGACCAGATTGTGGGTTCGATTAACCTGCCCGATGTCATGAGCCAGAACTGCCGCGTGGTGCGCGTGAGCGGTGACTCGATGAGTCCGGTGATTCGCAGTGGCGATTATATTGCCGTGCGCGAGCTCACCAACTTTCAGCAAATTTTCTGGGGGCAAATCTATGTGGTGCTTTTGGACGATTACAGGCTCGTGAAGTACATTCGCCGGCACACCGACCCCGCCATGGTGATTCTGCGCAGCGAGAACCGGAACTATGACGACATGGAAGTGGCTCGTGCCGACATACGCGAACTGATGTTCGTCCAGCACATTATTCATCTTGATACCCGCAACTGATATGACAGTAGAACCCAATTTGCCAACCCGGCTTCACACACTCCCTAACGGACTCAAAATCATTCACCTGCAAACCGCGTCGCGCGTGTCGTGGTGCGGAGTAGCCGTCAATGCCGGCAGCCGCGACGACCCCGCGGGACAGTATGGACTGGCTCACTTTGTGGAGCACACCATCTTTAAGGGGACGCAGCACCGTCGCGCTTGGCACATATTGAACCGCATGGAAACCGTTGGCGGTGAACTGAATGCCTATACCACTAAGGAGAATACCATAGTCTATGCCGTGTTCCCGAATGGTCATGAAGAGCGGGCGTTAGAACTCATAGCCGACCTGGTGTGCCGCTCAGTTTTTCCTGAAGCCGAGCTGGTTAAGGAGCGCGAGGTGGTTATGGAAGAGGTGATGAGCTATCGCGACACGCCCTCAGAGGCGGTATTCGACGACTTTGAGGACATGGTGTTTGCCGGCAGCCAGTTGGGGCACAATATCTTGGGCGTAGAAAGTGACCTGGACAGTATCACTTCAGGCGTGTGCAGCGACTATCTCAAGCGGCTCTACGTGCCACGCAACATGGTGCTCTTTTCCGTGGGCCCCGAGCGGCCCGAACGCATCTTCCGCCTTGCCGAGAAGCACTATGGAGCCATGCGTCGTGAACCGGATGACCATCATGTGAGGACGCAGCCGCAATTGCTACCGGTGGCTCACCGCACGGTCGATTTGGGTCTGCATCAGGCTCACACCGTCGTGGGCGTGCGCTTGCCCTCCATGTTCAGCGACGAGCGATTCTCTTATTCGCTGCTCAACAATATTCTGGGCGGTCCCGGCATGAATTCACTGCTCAATCTCAACTTGCGCGAGCGGCGGGGCTTGGTCTACACCGTTGAGTCAACAGTGGCGCAGTACACTGACTGTGGGCTGATGCAAATCTACTTCGGCTGCGACCATCATCATCTCAACAAGGCACTGGGTATTGTGGAGCGCACGCTACTCTCGCTGGCTTCGCAGCCCTTGAGCGAGCGCAAACTCGCCGAGTACAAGCGCCAGTACTGTGGCCAGCTGCTTGTGGCGGCCGATAGCGCTGAGTTTCTCGCGATGAACGCGGGCAAGTCAGTGCTCTATTACGGTCGCGCGCCGCACATTGAGCGCACCATTGCCCAAATCATGTCAATCACTCCTGACGACCTCGTGCGGGTAGCCCAAACCATCACCTACGACCGCTGCTCAACGCTCACATTCACTTGATTGAATACGGTTTTCGGTGGGAAATTCTACCATGAAACACCGGCGATTGGTCGGGAATAATCGCTGTTCGTCGATAAAAAAGGGGTGATGGTCTATCTTATTTGTGTGTCAAGTGGAATTAAACTACTTTTGTCAATTAAAATCACTTAACTGACGTAAACTAACACAATGATGCACAAAATATTCAAAAGAATCGCATTGCTGCTCGCCCTGCTGGTGAGTGTCACCAGTTATGCGGCAAGCAACATCAACGGTCTGTTGGTAGATGCCAATGACACGTTGCCGCTCATTCAGGCCACTGTGAAGCTGCTCAAGGCCAACAAGGACAGCACACTGGTGAAAGGCGTGGTGACCGACGAGAACGGCGTGTTTAACATCAAGAAAGTGCAGCCCGGACACTACTACCTGAAGTTCAGCTACATAGGCTACAACGACATGGTCAAGCGCGTGAGCGTGGGCAGCGACGGCCGCGACGTGAATATGGGTGTGATAGAGATGACCAATAACACCATTTTGCTCAAGGAGGCCGTGGTGGTGGGCATCAAGACACCCATTACCGTCAAGGAAGATACCGTGGAATTTAATGCCGACACCTACAAGACCCAGGCCAATGCCGTGGTTGAGGACCTACTCAAGCGCTTGCCCGGCGTGGAAGTGGGCAGCGACGGTAAGATTACCGCTAACGGCAAGGAGGTGAAGAAGATACTGATTGACGGCAAGGAATTCTTTAATGACGACCCCACTGTCGCGTCGAAGAATATACCCGCCGACATGGTCAACAAACTGCAAGTGATTGACCGCAAGAGCGATCTGGCTCGCCTCACCGGCGTTGACGATGGCGAGGACGAGACCGTGATTAACCTCACGGTGAAGAAAGGCATGAACAACGGTTGGTTCGGCACCGTCAATGCCGGCTACGGTACCGACAATCGCTATGCCGGTAATCTGATAGCCAACTACTTCAACGATGGTAATCAGTACACCCTCATGGGTGGCGGCAACAACACTAACAATCTGGGCTTCGGCGATGGTGGCGCAGGGCGTTTCCAGCGCTTTGGCGGCGATCGCGGCATCACTTCGTCGCAGTATGTGGGCTTGAACTTCAATGTGGGTACGAAAGATGAGCGTGAAACCTTGCGCGTGGGTGGCGATGTGATGTATTCGCACAGCGACCGCGATACCCGCACCACCAGCGATCGTCAGTATCTGTTTACCGACTCCTCTTCTTATTACTATGCCAAGTCGCTCTCGCGCGATAAGGGCCACAACATCAGGGGCGACTTCAAGGTGAAGTGGAAACCCGACTCGTTCAATACGCTCGACTTCAGTCCGGAATTCTCCATTAACCTGAGCGATAGCTACAAGAGCGACTCATCGGCCACAGCTGCCGGCGATCCCGCGCGCACGCTGGTGAACCGCAGTATCAGCGACTACAACAACGATGGCAAGAGCTATGAGTTCCGCGGCCGCCTGATTTTCAATCACAACTTCAAGTATCATCCGGGACGCAGTTACAGTGTGTTCTTGCGTTATGCCTATAGCAAGGTGAATGAGGACGGTAACACCTATACTAACAACCACTACTTCCTCAAGAACGACGAGGATGAGACTATTGACCAGATTTATGCCAATCATCGTCGCACGAACAGTCTGTCGGGACGATTGACTTGGACCGAGCCGCTGGGCAATGTGAAAAACGCCCGGTTCCTGACCCTTGCCTACCGTGCCGACTACCGCTACAGTCGCGCCGACAAACTGGTGTATGACATCAACCGTGCCGACTATGCGTCGCTCACCCCCACAGCCTACATGAACTATACGATGGTCGATATGCTACGCGACCCCAATTTCCGCGAGTATATTAAAACCAACTATAGCGACTATGCGCTCACCGACGGCGCCGTGCTGTCGCAACTGCTTGAGTATGACCTGGGTGCTGAGATGGAACGCGTCTTTAACGAGTCGCTGAGCAACCAGTTCCGCAACACATACTTCAACCAGAGTTGGGAGGTGGGCTTCCGCCAGGTGCGCAAAGCCTATAACCTGAACGTGGGCTTCTCAGTGAACTCGGCCATGTCGAAGAGTGAGGACCTGATTAACTCGGCGCGCAACATCCCATCGCGTTGGGTGTGGACCGTGGCACCGTTTGCCCGTTTCCGCTACAAGTTCTCAAACACCCGCAACATGAACTTAGACTACCGCATGCGCAGCAGTCAGCCGTCGCTCACCCAGTTGCAACCGGTGGCCGACGAATCGAACCCGCTGAACATCGTCATCGGTAACCCCAGTCTGAAACCCACTTTCACGCATCGCTTCAATATGCGCTACAGCGACTTCCATCAAGATGCGCAACTCAGTTTGATGGCTATGTTGGGCGGCTCGTTTGAGCAAAACAGTATCATTTCCAAGACGACCTACGATGCCACTACCGGTGGTCGCACCACCACCTACGATAACGTGAACGGTGTGTGGAACATGATGGGTATGAACATGCTCAGTTTCCCGTTTGGGCACACCAAGACATGGTACTACACGCAGCACACCTTCCTGCGCTACTCGCAGACTAAAGGTTACAACAACGATGAGTTGAACACCAGCGGATCGCTGATGGTGGCCTTCTCGCCCGGTTTGGCATTCCGCAACGGCATGTTTGACTTGGAGATTCGTCCGCGTTACAACTTCCAAACCACGCACAACACCGTGATGACAGCCAGCAACCGCAATGTGCACACTTATGGCGGTATGTTCAACGGGACCTACAGTGCACCGTTCGGACTGGTAATTAGCACTGACCTCACTTATAGCCAAACGTCGGGCTACGCAGCCGGTTATGACACCAAGCAGTGGCTGTGGAACGCCTCCATCGCTTACCAGTTCCTCAAGGGCAAGGCGGCTTCGATTCAGCTGAGCGTGTTCGATATCCTGCAAGACCGCAAGACCGTGAACCGCAATGTGACCGCCAACTATATTGAGGATGTGGCCTACAACTCGCTCACTCGCTACGGCATGGTGACCTTCACTTATCGCTTCTCAACATTCAAGAAGGGCGAGGAACCCAAGAACCGTAACTTTGATGATCATGGACCGGGTCATGGCCCAGGCGGTGGTCGTCCGCCCATGGGTGGCGGTCGTCCGCCGATGGGTGGCGGTCGTCCGGGCTGGTAAGCCCTTGCATCCCAACCCTGGAGCGAGAATCAATACAAAGCACTCCGTTCTCCAATCTATATAAACAATGTGAAATCCCTGATGGCCATGTGCCGCCAGGGATTTTTTGAACTTTTTGTCCTTTTTGAGAGGAATTACACAGAGGTTGCTAGCGGATTTTTTCATAAAGTTGCCACTTCGTGGTTTGCTGCGCTTCGCGAACCACACATCGGCCTGGCGGCCGACTCGTGCTGCACCATCTCTCCGAGCGCTTCGCGGTTCGAGGGACACTTGCTTGAGCCGTTCTAGTCTTCCTAGCCTTCCTAGCCTCTATAGTCAAGAGATAACTCCCGAGAGTAGCATAAAATTTCTCAAAATAACGACTGTTACTCGTTGTCGGCGGTGCTTTGGTTGATGCGCTTGCCTTTGTTCACGTTTTGCTGGTTGGCACTTGTGCGGTTGTATTTCTCGGCAAGGGCGGCTTTTTTCTTTTCAGAGGCTTTCTTCTTCTCGTCGGCAGCTTTTTTCTTTTCAAGTTCGTTGATACGTTTTTGCTGCTCAGCCTGTTTGCGAGCACGCTCATCTTTCTCGAGTTGCTCTTTCTTGGCCTTTTCTTTGCGCTCTTTTTCAAGGCGTTCCTGGCGTTCGCGCTCAAGTTTTTCTTTGCGTTCCTGCTCTTTCTTCAGCTTTTCTTGTTGTTCGTGTTGCTGTTTTTTGAGCTGCTCACGCTGACGTTTTTCTTGCTCTTCGCGCTGTTTCTTGATGCGCTCTTGTTCTTTTTTCTTTTCTTTAGCCTCTTTTTCGGCGCGTTTTTTGGCTTCTTTTTCAGCCTTTTCCTGCTCTTTTTTGAGGCGCTCGCGTTGCTTGGCCGACATGGGCACATCCTGTTTTTCGTCAACCTGCACCTTGCGTGGCGGCGGCACTTCTTTCACCTCGTTCATCACGTTACGTCGGCGATGTCCGCTCACGGCATTGTTTTTAATGAGGATGTCCTTGAGTCCACAACCCTTGTTAAACCGGCTCAAATCCACATAGTGGTCGATGCCGGCAATGCGTCCGCGCTCTGAGAACTGCCACAGTGTCCACTTGGCGTCGTTGAGCCGCGGTTCGGACTTGGAATATCGAGCAATGAAGAGTTTGTAGCCCTTGAGCGTGCGGCACAAGAATGAGTTGTAGAACGATGCGCCGGTGTAAATCATGGGTTTGCAACCGTAGTAATCTTCGAGCATGTCGGCAAATGCCTTGACACTGTCGGCGAGTTGTTCGCCGGTCCAGCCCTTGCGAGTCTCCACGTCGATGAGCGGCACCAAGTCTTGGTCCTCGGGTTTGACGATAGAGATGAAGTTGCGGAACTGAGCTTCGACCGACGATGTGGTGCGGAAGAAGTGGTAGCTACCCACCTTGATGCCGTGCTTGCGTGCGTTCTCTATATTATAAATGTATCGGTGCTGGCGGTGATTGGCTCCTTCGGTTGCCTTGACGTAGACAAACTTGATGTTCTTGTCCTTGGCCGTAGCACTCCAGTCGATGTCTTTTTGGTAGTTAGACACGTCGATGCCGTCATATACCACACTACTCGCATCAATTGTATTATCGTCAATAACTATCTCGCTCTGAGCGCTTGCGCCCAAAGATAGCCATAATGTGCCTATCACGATGCACCAGATGCTGAGTAGTTTTGTCACTGTTATAACGCTTTTATGAACGCACAAAGTTAGTAATAAAGTTGTAATATTGCTTGACGGACCTGTTAATTTGAGGTGAAAAAAACTTAACAGAGAAGTGTAATCACCTAAATAACCTACCCACAACGGGTAGTTTCTTGAACAGCGGTCCCAGATGCTCGCGCTTGTAAATGACCGCAGCAAAGACCATTAGCAAGGCGGTGCGGTAGATGGTAGTGAGCCACATTCCCTTCGTTGGCACCAGCACCATGGCAGCGAACAAGGCTGCCGCCACCGCCACATAGGATGCGATGGCCTTCATAGGGTAAGGAATGGGGTAGTACTTTTGCCCAACGAGATAGCTCAGAATCATTGAGGTTCCATAACCGGCAAAGCCACCCCACGCGCAAGCAATGTAGCCATATTTGGGCACAAACAGCACATTGACCAGAATGAGGACAGCGCAGCCGATGCCCGAGAAGATGGCTCCCCAAATGGTGCGGTCGATGAGTTTGTACCAGAACGAGAGGTTGAAATAGATGCCCATCATGATTTCGGCCGCCATGACGATGGG
>CAMKGM010000075.1 GCA_946412245.1 uncultured Bacteroidales bacterium | reverse complement strand
GATGCTCAAGGTGATCATCTACGCCTACATGAACAACATCTACTCGTGCCGCAGGGAATACCCCGCGGCACTTGAGCGTTAATAAGATATGGGCCCCGAAAGTGAGGTGTTCAAGGTATTTGACATCAAAGATGGGTTGCCATTAACGTGATTCTGCTTGCTCTCAAGTAAAGGAAATAGCGCACATTGTGTACAAGAAAAAAACTCAATTTCAGCACACCCGTTAGAGAGTTCTACAAACATTTTTCTTAACTTTGTTTCAAAATATGCATTTGCTTGTTGACTCTACACTTTCATCAAAAAATGATTGGAAATGATGAAAATTGGCATAAAAGTTGCAATAATTGGTGAGAAGTTATTAACTTTACCGATTGAAAGCGAAAAGACCATTATTCATTTGACAAAAACATAAAACAGAAACATTATGAACAACAACGGAAACTTTAACCCCATGAATGGGGGTAATCAAGGTGGTCAGGGTTCAAACTTTGACATCAAGAACGGGATGAATGGCCTGAACATGGGCAACTTGACCGGCAAGTTGGGCAAGGGTTGCAGCGGCCTGGGTTGCTTGATCGCAGCTCTGGCAGCACTCGTGATTTGGGGCATCAGCACCTATAACGGACTGGTGAACGACCAGCAGGAAGTGGAGAAGGCTTGGGCCAATGTTGAGACACAGTACCAGCGCCGCGCCGACCTCATCGACAATCTGGTGAACACTGTGAAGGGTTACGCCAAGCATGAGCGTGAGACGTTTGAGGCTGTGACCAACGCCCGCACCAAGGTAGGTTCGATTGAACTTAACGCTGAGAACCTCGACGAAGAGACTCTGAAGAAATTCCAAAGCGCCCAAAACGAACTGAGCGGCGCACTGAAGAGCCTGATTGCTGTGAGCGAGAACTATCCGGAACTGAAAGCTAACGAGAACTTCCTGCAACTGCAAAGCCAGCTTGAAGGCACTGAGAACCGCATCGCCACAGTACGCGAGGACTTCAACAAGGTTGCTAAGGAATACAACACGAAGATCAAACAGTTCCCGAAGAACATTTTCGCAGGTATCTTTGGTTTCAAAGAGAAACCGTACTTTGCAGCTCAAGCAGGTGCTGAAAATGCCCCAAAGGTAAGTTTTGACTAATCATTCAAGTTTCCAATACATTTTAAACTTGAATTAATAAAATAATTGTTGATTCCAGAATCATGGCACTCGTTGATTTTATTCCCACAGAAGGTCAGCGCCGCATAGCGCAAGCAATTACTGAGGCTGAGAAGCGCACGTCGGGCGAAATATGCGTTCATGTGACGCCACGTTGCTACTTCAGCCCAATAGGCAAAGCGAAACGGAAGTTTAACAAATTGGGCCTATACAAGACATTGAGGCGCAACGCGGTACTGATATTCATCGCCTACAAGTCGCAGAAGTTTGCAATCATAGGCGACACGGGCATCAATGAAGCATTGCCGGCGGGATATTGGGATCAAGAGAAAGACATGCTGGCCCAAAGCCTGGCGCAAGGGCGCCAGGTTGAGGGCTTGTGTGAAGTGATAGGTCGCATAGGGGAGCGACTCGCCAAGTACTTCCCTGCCGACCGTGAGGACCTTAACGAACTGAGTAATGAAATCACCTATGAAGACTAACCGCTTGCGCCTGATTGCCCTATTGCTGACGGTGTGCTGCCTGAGTAGCACGCACGCAGAGTTGCAGTTGCCTGAACGTCCCAACCCGCCACGACTGGTGAACGACCTTGCCGGTGTGCTGGGCGACACGCGCGCCATGGAAGACTCGCTGGAGCAATTTGCCATGAAGACGAGCAACCAGATTGCCGTCATCACTGTGAACGACCTTCAAGGTGAAGATGCATGGTACTATGCCACCCAGCTGGGCCGCAAGTGGGGCGTGGGCGGTGCCAAGCACAACAATGGCGTGATTATCCTCATCAAGCCCAAGAACGAAAATGGTGGCGGCAAGGTGACCATTCAAGTGGGCAAGGGTCTTGAGGGAGCACTGACCGATGCTTTCTGCTCTACCATCATCAGGAACGAGCTGATACCCAAGTTCAAGGAAAACGATTATAGCGGTGCGGTGTGGAATGCGCTGCACGTGATTATGCCGGTAGCAGCCGGCGAGTATAGTGAGGAGGAGTATAACAAGGCTCATGAAGATGATGGCTGGGCATCAATACTGTGCCTGATACTCGTGATTGTGTTTATGATATGGGCTATGAGCCGCAACAGCGGCGGCACGGGGTCGTCACGCAATAGTGGCACCTGGGGCGGCGGTCCCATCATATTCCCGGGCAGTTTTGGCGGCGGTCACAGCTCCGGTGGCAGTTCCGGCGGCGGCTGGGGCGGCTTTGGCGGCGGTAGCTTTGGCGGCGGCGGTGCCAGCGGCTCTTGGTAACCTCAAAGGTTTTAACGAATCAATACAGGGCGGTTCTTTTCAGAGCCGCCCTGCTTTTGTCTGTTGTTATGTCTTTTCTGTTCGTTTACACAAAAAGTTGCTTGAGAATGTCGGGCGATCGTAGCGTGCCGATGGTGCTGTTGTGAAGCCGGTAGTAGGCGATGATGGTGTCGAGCATTTGGTTACGCTCGTCACGGTTGAAGCGAAACTTGTGCAGGTTGCTGAAAGTCATGCGCGACAGCAGCATGATAACTCGGGCATCGTCGGGTTTCAGGAGTTTGCCACCCAAGCCCGGTGAGGAAACGAAGGTTCCGCCGAGCATATCGAACCAATAGCCGTCGCAATAAGTCTCAATGTCAGGTTCAATGCCGAGGAAAGCCCCCAAATGATAGAGGAAGCAAATGTGGAAGTTGGCTGCGCCGTGGCTCATGTTGTCGAGCAGTAACACCGCAGTCTCAATGTATTGGAACAGCGCCCGGTTCTGCTCACGTTCCTGAATGGTGTGGCTGAGCAACTCGCTAATGAACATGGCGACGGCGTTCTTGACAGGGTCGGCATAGATGCTGTTCAGCCGGTGCGTGCGCTGCAAGTCGTGCATCAAGAAGATATCCTTTCCCGGAACAATGTTAGTCTCGAACTGAACCAGCGAGAGTGGCATCATCATGGCATTGCGCATGCGAGCAGCAGCGGTCTTGCCCTGCGCCACAAGGAAGGAGAGCAGCCCGTGCCGGTCGGTGTAGATGTGAACTATGTTGTTGCGGTCGTTGTACTTGATCACATTGAGCACCACGCCCCTGAGCGTTTCATGCATCGCTTTTTGAAAGTTGAAAATTAGCGTTCACACAAAGTTACATATAAAAGCTGAAACACATCGCAAAAGTGGCCAAAAAACAAAGTTTAAGGGGGTTTGACACAGTATTTTTATGAAAAAAATGACTGAAAAAGGTGATTTTAGTCACTGAAATTTTGTGATTTAAAAAATCGTTCCTATATTTGCAGTCGCTTTTGCGGTAACGTAATTGTCAATGGCCCATTCGTATATCGGTTAGTACGTAAGATTTTCATTCTTAAAAGAGCAGTTCGACTCTGCTATGGGCTACAAATATTAACGATAAAAAACAACAAAAAGTAATTATGGCAAACCATAAATCAGCTATTAAAAGAATTCGTCAATCGGAGGCAAGAAGACTTCGCAACCGCTATTATTCAAAGACCATGCGCAACGCAGTTCGCAAGCTGCGCAACACAACCGACAAGGCTGTAGCCGCTGAGGATATTAAGAAGATTACCGCTATGCTCGACAAGCTTGCCGGCAAGGGAATCATCACCAAGAATAAGGCAGCGAACCTGAAGTCGAAGCTCGCCAAGCACGTGAACAAGCTGGAAGCAGCCTGAAAAGCGTGACGAGTGATTGACAGAGCGTGCAACGCAACTGCGCAAAGTGGTGCGTGGCACTCTATATGGCCCATTCGTATATCGGTTAGTACGTAAGATTTTCATTCTTAAAAGAGCAGTTCGACTCTGCTATGGGCTACCAAAAAAGAGCGTTAAGCGACGGCTTAACGCTCTTTGATTATATCGGTACAAATCAAGTGTAACCCAATGGTCATTAGGATTTGTTTTTAGGTGTCGATGGTGGCATAGGTAGCATTGTCCTCGATGAACTTGCGTCGCGGAGCCACGTCCTCGCCCATGAGCATGGAGAAGATGCGGTCGGCCTCGGCGGCATCGCTGATATTAACGCGTCGCAGCATGCGGTTTTCGGGATCCATGGTAGTTTCCCAAAGTTGCTCGGGGTTCATCTCACCGAGACCTTTGAATCGCTGTTTGCGCACATTTTTCTCTTCGCCGGCGGCATACTTGTCAATGAAGCGGCGCACCTGCACATCGTCCCAGCAATATTCGCTGATGTTACCCTTGATGCAACGATACAGAGGCGGATTGGCAATGTAGAGGTATCCGTTCTCAATAATGGGGCGCATGCGCCTGAAGAAGAACGTCATGAGCAGTGTTGCGATGTGAGCACCGTCGACATCGGCATCGGTCATGATGATGATGCGGTGGTAACGGAGTTTGCTCAGGTTGGCCTCCTTGGGATCTTCTTCTGTGCCAATGGTGACACCCAGGGCGCGAAAGATGTTGACGACCGACTCGCTCTCAAACACTTTGTGGTCCATGGCCTTCTCGACATTGAGGATTTTACCGCGCAGCGGCAGAATGGCCTGGAAGTTACGGTCGCGTCCCTGCTTGGCCGAACCGCCTGCAGAGTCACCCTCAACCAGGAAGAGCTCGCACTTTGCGGGGTCCTTGCTTGAGCAGTCGGCGAGTTTACCGGGTAGCCCACCTCCGGAGAGGGGTGACTTGCGCTGCACTTTGAGTCGAGCATTCTCGGCCGCATGGCGTGCCGTAGCGGCAAGCACAATCTTCTCAACGATGGTCTTGGCCTGCGCAGGGTGCTCCTCAAGATAGGTTCCCAATGCTTCGCGCACACTGGTCTCAACAGCACCTATGGCCTCGGTGTTGCCCAGTTTGGTCTTGGTTTGCCCCTCGAATTGAGGTTCAAGCACCTTAACTGAGATGACAGCAGTGATACCCTGACGGAAGTCTTCAGGTTTGATTTCGACCTTGACCTTGTCGAGCATCTTGCTCTCCTCGGCATATTTTTTGAGGGTAGCTCCCAAACCACGGCGGAATCCGGTGAGGTGCGTACCACCCTCAATGGTGTTGATGTTGTTGACAAAGGAGTAGATATTCTCGTTGAACGAGGTGTTGTAGGTCATAGCGACTTCCACGGGAATGTTGCCCTTGTTACTGGTGATGTGAATCACATCGCTAATGAGGGGTTCCTTGGCAGAGTCGATGTACCGCACAAACTCATCGAGTCCGGTCTCGGAGTAATACTTCTCGCATCGCGGTTCTCCCTGCTCGTTCTTGTTGCGCAGGTCGCAGAGCGAGAGGTGTACGCCGGCATTCAGGTAGGCGAGGTCGCGCAGACGGGTGGCAAGAATGTCAAACTGATATTCAGTTGTTTGGAATATTTTAGCATCGGGGTGGAAAAGCACAGTTGTGCCGTGGTCTGAACTCTCACCGATGACTTGCACCTGACTGGTGGGCTTGCCGTAGGCATACTCTTGCATATAGACCTTGCCGTCGCGGTGTACCTCGGCGCGCAGATAGTCGCTCAAAGCATTAACGCAACTCACACCCACACCATGCAGACCGCCGGAAACCTTGTAGGATCCCTTGTCGAACTTTCCACCGGCATGGAGCACGGTCATAACGACCTCGAGAGCCGACTTGTGAAGTTTCTCGTGCTCATCAACGGGAATGCCGCGACCGTTATCCTTCACTGAGATGGAATTGTCTTCGTGAATGGTTACCTGGATATCATCGCAAAAGCCGGCTAGAGCTTCGTCAATACTGTTATCAACGACCTCTGACACCAAGTGGTGGAGTCCCTTCACATGGGTGTCGCCAATGTACATTGACGGACGCTTGCGCACAGCCTCGAGTCCTTCGAGCACTTGTATGTTATGCGCTGAATACTGTTTCTCTTCTTGTTCTCTTAATTCGTCAGACATATTTAAATTTGTAGATTAATTTCGTATTGTTTTCACTTGTTTTCGTTGCGCAAAAACGCCATTTTCAGCGGTAGCGCAATAAACATACAAAAATACAAAAAAAGTGTTGAAGTCACAAGTTTTGCCACCTTAAAAAATCCAAAAAAGCACCATTACAGCGGACTTTCTTAGGAGAAAAGGCTATAAGTGCAGCCACCGGCGCGCTGAAGGCTCTTTTTTGTCAAAGATAGCGGTCGCCATATTTGGTTTTGACCTCGTTGACGTACTGACGAATCTTCTGCTCCTCGTTCTTAGGAACGATGAGTAGCGCATCGTCGGCATCGGCTATAATATAGTCGTTGAGACCTGAGGCCACGATGAGTTTTTCGCCCTTGATGGCAATCACATTGTCACGACTATTGAAGAGCAAAGCATGGCAGTTTTGCGTCACATTGCCGTCAATGTTTTTGGGCGACACGTCGTATAGAGCGCCCCAAGTTCCCAGGTCGGTCCACCCAAAGTCAACACGCTCCACACACACATTAATGGCCTTTTCCATGATGGCATAGTCAATTGAGATGTTGGGGCAGGTGGCATACATCTCGTTGATGAACTGCTGCTCCTTATCGGTACCGAAGGCGTCATTGCCCGCCTCGAAGCGTGCGGCGATGTCGGGAGCAAACTCACGCAAAGCACGCAGGATGGCGTTAGCACTCCAGAAGAACATACCGGAGTTCCAATAGAATTCACCACTTTCAAGGAAAACCTTAGCCAATTCGGTGTCAGGTTTCTCGGTAAAGGTTTTGACTCGAGAGAAGTTGGCATCGATTCGGTCTCCCAGCTGGATGTATCCATAGCCGGTCTCGGGTCGGTTAGGCTTAACACCGAAGGTGAGCAGAGCATCTCGGTATTTAACGAAGTCAAAGGCTCGCAACACGCTATCTCTAAACGCATCGGTGTTGAGAATCAGGTGGTCGCTGGGGGCAACCATGATGATGGCATTAGGGTTGAGAGCTTTGATATGATAGGCGGCCCAAGCATTACAGGGAGCAGTATTGCGTCGCGCCGGTTCAAGCAGAATTTGCTTTGGGTTGATTTGCGGCAATTGCTCTTGAATGATGTGGGCATATTGCTCATTAGTGAGTAAGATAATATTTTCAGTGGGAACAATGCCGTTGAGCCGCTCAACGGTGAGTTGCAGCAGACTCTTGCCGCATCCCAGGAAGTCGATGAATTGTTTAGGTTTGCTGCTACGGCTGTAGGGCCAGAATCGGCTGCCCACACCGCCGCACATGATTACGCAATATCGGTTGTTCATAGTTTTATTGTGCTATTTCGTGTTGTAGTTATTTGCTAATATTGGTTTTATTTAAATCTGTGAACCCAGATAAACGATGATGACAAAGATGACTACAAGTATGGTAATTATACTGTAAGCAAGCAATTTGAATCGAAAGCTGGGCGGTTCTGGTCTCAACTCTTTTGAGAACACCTTGGGCACATAGCGGTAAGCGTTCGACGATGATTTCGCTGCCTTGTGCTGAGTTTTATCCGTAGCGATTTGTTCGTTAACGGTGCTGCTTGTGGCCGAAGTCGCAGAATCGATGCTTGAGGTTCCTGATAGGCGTGTTGCGGATTCTTGTGGCGTTTTGTGCACACCTGAAAGCGGGTTTGCCAGCAAGGGAACACCACAGAATGGACAGAATCGCAGTCCGTCGTGTTGGGGAAGTTCTTGTCCGCAACCGTAGCAGAATCGCTCGTTGACATGAGCATGGCCGTCATGACTATGCCCTGCGCCACTGCTGTGTTGTTGCCGCAACGTGGAGGCTTCGGGCAAATCCACTCCTTCAGCAATAAATTCAGTGAGGCATTGCGGGCACACAACAACGGCATTGGTTATCGCCAGTTCTTCGGGCGATATGCTCATGCTTTTGGCGCAGTGCGGACAAGTTAACATCATAGAATCAGTTGTTTAGTGGTTGCCATCGCCATAAAGCCGCTCGTTTTGCAGCAAAGTGATAGCAATCAATTGACAAAATTACGAAATTTTACTTGAAAAGGCCTCTAAATACTATTAAATAAATATAAATCTATATATTTTATTAAGGCAATTTATTTGGTGTGTTGAGTTGGATTGTAGTTGTCGTTGCGCCAGGCAACAGCGAGCCTATTAAGTTCCTCACGCGCATCGTTGAAATCATCATTAAACTCTTGGTCAGAGAGAGGTTGTTCGCCTGCAACGCGCTGCAAAGACTGCAATTGGTCGCTGACAGCGCGAGCACCATTTCGGTCGTTGAGCAGGTAGAACACTGAGAGTTTGTTTTGAAGCAGTTGTTCTCGCTCCGCAATGCCCAGATTATTGTCCTCGAGTTTGCTGTCACACTCTGACAGAGCACGATGCGCATAGTGTTGCATGGAGTCACGCTGCTCCTCGAGCCAATATTTTCCGGCGTAGAATTGAAGTCTTGCCAAATCGTTTGGATCCTTACTGAGCAACGACTCTTGGATTTGCAACGATTCTTTCACGCGTCCGGCCTTGGCTAGCAGTTGCGAGCGCATGAGCATGTTGTAAAAACGTCCTTGCTGTGTAGTATCGATGCGCTCTATACTATCGTTCAGAGCGATGGCTCGCTCAAGAGTAGCGGCATCGTGCCGGTCTTCATATTCTGAGATGTAGCTCTGCATCTCCTCGTTCAGCGCTTCGATGCGAGCCTCAAGCGAGTCGCTTGACGATGAAGAGGATGTCGGCATCTCGCCTGATTGGGGGCGATTCGTTGTAGTTGATGAGTTGCGGTTGCAGGCTATCGTTGCAATTGTTAGGAACAATATGAACCAAAAGTGTTTCATGAAGCGCTTTAGGGCTGTAATTTTAGCGCAAAGTTAGCACTAATTCAGCCCTAAAACAAGAGCACAAGGACTTTTTTCGGTCATTTTTTTCAAAATTGTGAGCAATTTGTTTTCTTAATTTGAGAATAACTATTAATTTTGCAAGCTGAAACGAAAAAAGCGTCGTTAACCAAAACGCAAATCATTTATTTAGTTATTACATAAATCTATGGCTAAGAAAGTAAAAGGCGAAACTGCTCGCACTACGCTTGAGGGCGTGAACGATTCACTGACCTCACTGGAGCAGAAATTTGAAAAAAACAAGAAGTATATTTATTGGGCTTTAGGCATCATTTGCGCCGTAGCTTTGGCAATTCTTGCGTATGTTTATCTCATCATGAAACCCGCTAAGGAGAATGACAGGATTGCAACGAGCAAGGCCGATATGGCTCTGTTTGACCAAGGCAAGAGCGAAGAAGCTTTGAAGCAATATCAGTCGATAGCCAACAATTCAAGCTATGCGTCAGCCGACCGCGCTGCTCACATGGCCGCCATCCTGCTTTATCAGGACGCACTGAAGCAGACCGATGCCAAGAAGGCTAACCAAAACTACCAGAAGGCCGCTTCATTGTTGGAGCGTTGCAGCGCTGATGGCAATCTTATCGGTCCCGCCGCCAAGTCGTTGCTGGGTGACTGCTATGTCAACCTGAAGCAGTACGACAAGGCCCTGGGTGCCTTCGACGAAGCTATCAAGATTAGCAAGGACAACAAGGAATACGCGCCTGAATTTATCCTGAAAAAGGCACGCGTACTTCATGCTACCAAGAACTACAAGGGCGAGGCCGAGGCTTATCAACTGCTCAAGGACGAGTATCCTCAGGCTGGCCAGATGTTCAATGTGAACATTGACAAATATCTGGAGCGTGCCAAGGCACTTGCCGGACAAGAGTAATATTTAGAAGTTAGTAATAATTACTGTTTCATACTATGCGCTTGCAGACGTTGCTTTGAAACGTCTGCAAGTTTTTTTTGCCTCTATTAGATGAAATGTCGCAAATAATGTGTAAATTTGTCAAAAAACAAAATAAGACTAAAACCTCAATTTATTATTTCCGATGAAAACGATTTACAAGCGCATCTTGCTCAAGCTTAGCGGTGAGTCACTCGCAGGCGAACAAGGCTATGGCATTGATCCCAAAAGAGTAGAAGAATATGCCACACAAATTCAAGAGATTGCACAAGCTGGCGTACAAGTGGCAATAGTAATAGGCGGCGGCAACATCTTCCGTGGCCTCAAGGGTGCCGCACAGGGCTTTGATCGCGTCAAGGGCGACCAAATGGGAATGCTTGCCACGGTAATCAACTCGCTCGCGTTGGCCTCTGGTCTTGAAGATCGTGGGCAAAAGGCCATTGTGCTCACAGCCATCAATATGTTCCCATTTGGCGAGCAGTACAGCAAGTGGCGCGCCATTGAGGCTATGGAGGCCGGCAAGGTAGTGATCATGTCATGCGGCACCGGCAATCCATTCTTCACAACCGACTCGGGTTCTGCGCTACGTGGCATTGAAGTGGAAGCTGATGTAATGCTTAAGGGTACGCGCGTTGACGGCATCTATACCGCCGATCCTGAGAAAGACCCCACCGCGACTAAATTCGACCGCATCAGTTATGACGAGATTTATCGCCGTAACCTCAAGGTGATGGACATGACAGCCACCATTATGTGCAAGGAAAACAATCTGCCCATTCATGTATTCAACATGGATGTGGTGGGCAACTTGAAGAAAGTGGTCACAGGCGAGCCTATAGGCACGGTCGTGTATCAAGAAGAACAATGAATTCAATCACTCTGTAAACTCATTTAAAACCGATTAGGCCACTCAACGGCCATTATCGCACCGCTTATGAAAGAAAATCTCATCAAAATCTACCAGAAGAGTTTTCAAGACAACTGGGAACTCCCTGCTTTGAGCGACTATAACACCAAGTTCACCCTCACCTACGGCGGCTTTGCCACCGAGATTGCCAAGATACACTTATTCTATAAGCACATGGGCATCAAGCCTGGCGACCACATCGCGCTTATTGGCAAGAACACACCCTCGTGGGTCACCGTGTTCTTCGCAACCATCACCTATGGCGCCGTGATTGTGCCCATCCTGCAGGAATTCAACCCTAACGATGTACAGCACATCATCAACCACTCGGAGTCAAAACTGCTGTTTGCCAGCAAGGCTATTTGGGAATCAATTGACTTTGACCAACTACTCGCAATCCGGGGCGTGATTTCGCTTGACGACAACTCCGTCTACGCTCAAAAGGAAGACGAGGACATTGACGGAGCCATGAAGCAGGGTGATGAAGAATTTAAGGCCCTTTATCCTTGTGGGTTCACCGCTGTAGATGTCAATTATCCTGAGATTTCAAACGACGAGGTAATGGTGATCAACTACACCTCGGGAACAACAGGATTCAGCAAGGGAGTGATGCTCACGGGACACAACCTGTGCGGCAACGTGATTTATGGCATCAACTCGCAATTGCACCGACGCGGCACACGCAACGTGTCGTTCTTGCCGCTGGCTCACGCCTATGGCTGCGCATTCGATATGCTCACGCCACTCGCCGTGGGGTCACACATTATATTATTAGGCCGCATTCCCTCACCCAAGATTCTGGTGAAGGCCATGAACGAGATCAAGCCCGACCTGGTGATTTGCGTGCCGCTGGTGCTGGAGAAAATCTACACCAAGATGATTGTGCCCATGATAAGCAAGGGAATGCTACGATGGGCCCTGGCAGTTCCACTGCTCGACAAGCGCATCTACGACCAAATTCGTAAGAAACTCATCGAAGCGTTTGGTGGCCGATTCGAGGAAATTATCGTTGGCGGTGCTCCGTTTAACGCCGAGGTTGAGGAATTCTTGTACAAAATCAAGTTCCCCTTCACCGTGGGCTACGGCATGACCGAGTGCGCCCCACTGGTGAGCCACACTCCCTGGCGTGAGTTTGTGCTGCACAGTGCCGGACGCATCCTGCCTGGCATTATGGAGTGCAAAATTCTGAGTGACGATCCCGAGAATATTCCCGGCGAAATTTGCGTCAAGGGCGAAAACGTGATGAAAGGCTACTTCCACAACACTGAGGCCACCGACAAAGTGCTACACGACGACGGATGGCTGCACACCGGCGACATGGGCACACTCACCGCCGACGGAACCATCTTCATTCGTGGCCGTCTCAAGACCATGCTCTTGAGCGCTAACGGGCAAAACATCTATCCGGAAGAAATCGAGGCCAAGCTCAACAATATGCTCTACGTCAACGAGAGCCTCGTGGTAGACCGCGACGGCAAACTCGTGGGACTGGTTTACCCCGACTATGAGGCGATGGATCAACTCGGAGTGACTCGAGACCAACTGCCTGAGATCATGGAGAACGTTCGCACTGAGCTTAACAAACTCGTTGCCCCTTACGAACGCCTTGCGAAAATTGAACTCATGGCCGCAGAATTTGAAAAAACTCCGAAACGTAGCATCAAGCGATTCCTCTACCGTTAAACCCACTTCGCACAGGCCTGGAACAGTCGCAAAAGCAGCCCAAAGAAACGCCGCCTTTAGCACCATATCTAAAGGGACAAGTGATCAGGACACAAACAGACGAAAACAACCGGTTTCAGCACTTTTTTATTAAAAAGTGGAGGTTTGTTTGCAATCTTTAACAGTTTAGACTGATTCTAAAGGATTTTTGCCAAAATATTGTATATCAAATTATTACAATGAATTTTTGCCAAATTTTCCACAAAAACCGGTTATTTGAGCTTAAAGGGGGCAAAAAAAATTGTCAAAAATGACTTGCATATTAAAATTTTGATATAAATTTGCACCGATTTTCAATCAAACGAAAAAATTTTATTGTTTTATTATTTATTAAAAATCACGAAAATGAAAAAGTTAGTTTTATTATTTGCTGTTGTAGCTAGTGTAGCTATGTTCTCTTGCAAGAAAGATGCTCAGACCTCTGCTTCTGCTTCTGCTTCTGCTTCTCAGACCGAAGTTAGCGTTTCTAACGCTTCTGCTTCTGTTGCTCCCGAGGCTAGCGCCAGCGCTTCTGTAAAGGAAGCTAGCGCTTCTGTAGCTCCCGAGGCTAGCGCTTCTGTAAAGCCCGAAGCCAGCGCAAAATAATTGCGACTACGAGACACAGCAAACTAAAAGAGTTTGGAGCTGTTTTCCAGTGACTGGAAAACAGCTTTTTTTTGCCCCAGCCCCAGTTACCTAGCTACAGAATCCTGCCACACTGCCAAATCATCACTTTTTCACTTTATTTTAACCACTGTGTCGTGAAAGGTGCGTATATTTGCAGCAGTAAAACCAAATAGCACTTTATTTATGCGCACTAAAAAGACACTTTTAGCATTCATTATCACCGCTGCCGCCGCACTGGTGGCCTGCGATAAGCAGGCGGGCGACGGTGCCGAAGCCGTCTCGGCTCAAAACGACTCTATCACCACCTCAGTGCAACCCGTACAAACATCGGCCGACCTTGCTCCATCTGACATTGACGCGGCTCCCATGGTCACCGACAATCATTAAACAGGATAAATGTATTAAAATAGAAGAAAGCAAGAAGGCAATCAGTAACTTCAAAAAACTTGATCCACACCCGGGAATACTTGCCGACTTGATGATTCATTTACTCATCAGCGCCATTAATACGGCTAGGATTTGGGGCTATGTTGAGAGTTCGTTTGCCGACTCACTCGGCAGTAACTACAAAGCCACCATTGAGCATTTGGCAAAGCACGACCTGCTCTCGCTGTACCAAAGAGCCATGAAAGAGCTCGCTCACGATGTAGATTCATTTGGTTACGGTGTGAGGTTTGAGGTCTACGATCTGTACGAAGAGCATTACGGCGAGCGGCCCTAACTACAACCCTCCGGGTGAGGCTTAAATTCCTGGCGCGGGATGGAAAATGAAGGGTGGGAGCCTGTACGGTCGCCACCAATCGTGCGAGCCGAATGCAGAGTCAAATTTGTTTGAACTTTGCTGAGGCGATGCCGATTGACGGCGGAGCACCTGTGACGACCGGACTCGCAATCACCATTTAATTATTGACGGCTTGGATATCCACTTGTCGCAGCGGTCGCCACAGGTGGCGACCCTAAAGTGCCATAAATGATTGAAGGGAGCATCCGTTTGGATACTCCCTTCAGGTTTAAGGGGCG
>CAMKGM010000074.1 GCA_946412245.1 uncultured Bacteroidales bacterium | reverse complement strand
GCATCGAGAACGAGTATGGCTACTGGGCCGACAGCTGCTACCACTACCGCATCGCCGACTATCAGGGTAATGTGCGGGCAGTTGTCAGCCAGAACGGCGCGCTTGAAGAGGTGAACGCCTATTATCCTTACGGTGGCCTGCTGGGGGCTCCAGCCACCGGCGTGCAGCCCCTCAAGTACGGCGGCAAGGAGCTCGACCGCGAGCACGGCCTCGACTGGTACGACAGCCAGGCACGTATGTACGACCCGCTCATAGGCCGCACCCCCACCATGGACCCCATGTCAGAAAAATACTACCATCTCTCACCCTACCTCTGGTGTGCCGGAAACCCATTGCGCTTTATTGATTTAACAGGAAAGGAATATGGTGATCATTTTATAACGGCTAATGCTGCCGCAAAAGATTTTGGCAAAATATATAATGCTTTATCAATTATGGATGATCGTGAACGAGGATCTGTAATTTATAAAGTAATAAATGGGAAGTCTTCTTATTATGATGAAAATGGTAATTTAATTTATAATAAAATAAAAGAATACTAACTATGAAAAAAATACTTTATTTATTATCCATGATAATATTAATGGCAATATTTATAAATTGCAATAGATACAATGTTATTCATTTAGGGCCACCAAAAAGTGATGATTTTTATCATTTGGTAGATACTACTCTTTTCTTAAGCGATACAATACCGTACATTGATGCGGGACCAAATCCTGATGATGCTCCATCATATATTGAAAACTACTATAAGGTTGTTGTGAGCAATAAGGAAACGGCTGTCAGAATAGCGGAAGCCATCTGGTTTGAAAAATATGGTAAAGGTTCTATCATAGTGCAACGGCCTTATCAGGTGTATCTAAAAGATAGCATTTGGGTCGTTTATGGTTCTTTTAATTATCCTCCTGGCACTAAAGGAGGTACGGCTTATATAGAAATCAACAAACATGATGGCAGAATCATCAGGTTGTTTCATGGTGAATGATTAATCAGTTTATGAATCTTACATTAAATATTCTTGATGTTGATAACAAGACCTTCTCAGGAAATTATCAGTTATCACAATACGGCGGCAAGGAGCTCGACCGCGAGAACGGCCTCGACTGGCTCGACAGCCAGGCCCGCATATACGATTTCATCATCGGCCGCACCCCCACCATAGATCCACACAATTTCAATTTATACAAAATATCTCATTATGGTTCAAAATTTGCTATTATCAAGGATTTTTTAATTGATAAGAACAAAGGGTTTAGTTGGAAATATTTTTAAAGTTAATTGGAGATGAAACATTTATTTTTATTACCGTTGTTGATGATGGTATTCCCGCTTTGTCATGCATCTATAAATACACAAGGATACAAATGCTATCAGACATTTGATGAATATAAGATGTGTGGAGTAGGCACACCCGTTGACACACCATTTGTTTTCGTCAGAGAGACCCCTGATAGTATTTTCGTTAAATTGTCGACAAACACTGCTGAGGATTGGGTTTATGTCAAAAAGGGAAATGTTTGGAGAATGGACATGATGCTTGATCTCAGGAAAATGACCCCGCATTATCATTTTCATCAAGATGAATACTGGCCAAGAAGATATACAAGATTCTGTGGTGGTGGGCGTATCATAGAAGTGCTAAGGGAATATGACCCTTATGAAGGGGATATATCGAAACGAGTCATCTATGTCAAAAACGACACATCATGCATTCAAATCAATGTACCGCCTTCGATCACTTTAAGGAAGTATAGTGATATTTTAAAACTTGTCAATTCTTACACGACTTTAGATGATATTGTATATGATATGATAAAAAAAGGAGATTTTGATAAATACCATGATTATGGTTTTATTACACTAAGAAAAAAGATTGAAAATGATACCTTACAATACTTTGTGGATGATATAAAATTTGAAATCTCATATAAATACAAATTAAATAGTCTGAAGGAATTTGGTATTCAGCCAGGTCTATATGAAAAAAGCATTGATTTATGGTATTTCGCATTTAGGGTGAAAGAATTTGATGATGATATCTATCGTTCGCTTGATGTGCATCCCGTGTATCCTGATGAAGTTGTATTTAAATCGGTTGAAATAATGCCGTCTTATCCTGATGGAGAGTTGGCTCTATTACAAGATTTGGCGGACAAAGTCTCTTATCCTGAAGAAGCTAAGAAGGGTGGGATACAAGGACGGGTTGTACTGAAATGTGAAATAAAAAAAGATGGGTCTATCGGCAAAGTCATAATTGGCAGATCGTTGAGTCCTGAATGTGACCAAGCAGCCATTGATGCTGTGAAACGAATCAAGAAGTTCAATCCAGGCCTTAAGAATGGTGTTGCAGTTAATGTGTGGTATATAATACCTGTCACCTTCAAATTACAATCTTAATGAAACAAATGAAGAAAAATGAAAAGAAAAATTCAAAACATACTATTACTCTTATTTATCGCATGTTATTCTTGTGGTAGTAGTGAAGTGGAGATAAATAAACCAAAACAATCCATACAAATCAAGAATGACAGCATTAAGGATTATTCTGTTGTGATTGGTTCCTCTTTTGAAGGGCAACCATTGACACATCTTTTAAAAGTTAATGATTTCAGATGGAAAGAGCATTTTAAAAGAAATACATCAATACTATATTGTGAAAAGGGAATAATCATGTGTGGTGAAAGAGAGATTGATCGTGTTGTTATTGAAAGCCTTAAAGATGCCCGATTTGATGGTTATATCTTCGTCATTGATTATACATTTCCAAAACCATTCGCAAAATCACAGATTAAAAATCTTGAGCATTATAAGCACTTGACAACATATTCATATCTGAAAAATGACATTTTATTCACGTTCTTTGCTTATGAATACAATCTTAAAAACGATTAATAAAGGTGTGGGCATTATATTGCTTTCCATCATCACCACCAATTGTTCTGATAATGCTAATCACAATAGTATGTCAGAAGAAGTTTATTCTGCCATTTTAAAAAATGCCAAAAAAAATGCAATGGAAATCAGGTTGGACAATTTAACTCGCAAACTGAGGCATTTGCCTATTGAAGATGATTATGTTGATATTTTTGAGCTAAAATTTGAAAACAAACCGTTATCATTTTTCATAAAAAAATATGGGAATCCCATTATGTTATGCCCTTTGAATGTTAATAGCTATTGTGACTATGATGATGGCTTTGCAAGTTTTTTTTCTGTAAACAGTATGTTAGAATGTTTACATTCAAATACTTCTGATTACAACAGTGATCAATTAATAGTTAGCGCTTTATGGGAAACGGCTGACAAAGAAGAGCCATATCTATACATTTTCTTTATTGGGAAAGGTAATGAATTATTGTCGGTCGATGGTTGGAGAAGCTGCAATATTCCCAAGGATTATAGATCTGATTATTAGACATTAACACCGAGGGGCTGGCGTTAGTGCCGGCCCCTTATCACGCTTAAAAGGCCCAACTGATAACTGATAACTGCCCACTGATAACTGTCAACTGATAACTAATTTCCCACTTTTCCCACATTTCCCAAAAGATTCACGCTTCCCGCCCTTCCCAAATGCTTCACCCCACCCAAAAATCTATGATGGGACGATTTGCGGAATGAGTGATTTTTTGTAACTTTGCACTAAAGAAGAATAAACGAGATGAAATTCAGTGAAGTAATAGCTAACGAACGAGTGGTGGAGCGCGTGCGACGCATGATAGACGAAGACCGTATGCCTCATGCCCTGCTGCTGCATGGAGCTCCGGGTGTACCGAAACTTGCCCTGGCACGTGCGGCCGCTCAATACATCCATTGCACAAATCGCACTGACGGCGACTCATGCGGTCATTGCCCGTCTTGCTTGCAGCATGAGTCATTTAACCATGCCGACTTGTTTTTCTCCTTCCCTATCGTGAATCTGAAGAAAGAACCGGTGTGCGACGACTTCATTGACGAGTGGCGAGAGTTCTTGTCTGAAAGCAGCATTGAGAACTATCAGCGCTGGGTGCAAAAATTGGGCAAAGACAACGCCCAGCCTATCATCTACGCGAGTGAGGGCAACAAAATCATTCACGACATGAGTTTGGCATCGTATAGCTCACGCTACAAGGTGCTAATTATGTGGTTGCCCGAAAAGATGAACATGGAGTGCGCTAACAAGTTGCTGAAGCTGATTGAGGAGCCCTCAGATGACACACTATTTATTATGGTGAGCGATGATGCCAAGAGCATTTTACCCACAATCTATTCTAGAACTCAGCGCATAGAGTTACTGAAACCGTCAACCCCACAGGTTGCTGAATATCTGGTAAAGAACTATAACTTGGACTATCAAGACGCACTGGCTACTGCTGCACCGGCCGACGGCAACATCGTTGAGGCGGTGAACTCATTGGAGCTTGACAGCGAGAACAAGCAATTTCATGAGCAGTTTGTTTCGCTCATGCGCATGGCCTACTTGAGTAACTTGAAAGAACTGAAAGCGTGGAGCGAGACTGTGGCGGGCTACAAACGCGAGAAATCAAGGCGGTTTATGCAATACTGCGCCCGCCAAGTGAGGGAGAACTTTATCTATAATTTGCACTGCAGCGAGCTGAACTATCTGACAAGAGAGGAAGAGGCTTTCAGTACCAAATTCTCCCCCTTCATCAACGAGCGCAATGCCGAGCGAATGCTTGACGAATTCACACGAGCCGACGATGACATCAGGGCAAACGGCAATGCCAAGATTGTGCTGTTTGACCTGGCAATCAACATAACACGACTGATTAAAATGTGAAAAGTATGAAAGAAAGAGACTACGCCACGACACCGTTTCTTGAGCAGGTGGCGCGGCATTACTACAACACAAACAAGGACTTGATTGACTATTGCTTTGTGTTTCCGAACCGTCGTAGCGGCGAATTCTTGCTGATGCACTTGGCCCAAATGCAGCCGGGCATACCGATGATAGCACCGCGTATCACAACCATCACCGACTTTGCCGCTAATCTGACACATAGCATTGCCGCAAGCACGGTAGAGCAACTGTTCACGCTCTATGAGGCTTATGTAGAAGTGACCGGAAATGAGTTATATGAGTTTGACCGATTTGCTTATTGGGGCAATGTGGTGCTCAATGATTTCAATGACGTGGACACAAGTCTGGTTGACGCAACCCAACTGTTTACCAACACGCGCGAACTTCGCGAAATATCAACTGACTATTTCACACCCGAACTAAAGGAAACGCTGGAGCGCTACTTCAATGTTCAATTTGGTAAGACAAGCGACGAAGACGGATTTTGGAAACATGTGAAGGGCAATGAAGATGTAGAGGTGCGTAGGGAATTCTTGCGCCTGTGGCAAATCATGCTTCCGCTCTACACAAAATTCAGAGAAAAACTGACAGAGCGCGGTTTGTCGTATAGCGGTAAAATCATGCGCGATGCGGTAGAGAAGATCAAGACTATGGGTCCCGACGACTTTCGTGAGAAAAAATATGTGTTCGTGGGCTTTAACTTGCTCTCGGCGTGCGAGCTGTCAATATTTGATTTGATGCAGAAGAAAGGCATTGCCGAATTCTGCTGGGACTACTTCTCTCCGGCCTTCAAGGAAAAGAGTAATCTGGCTACTCGATACCTTGATTTCTATGTGAAGCGGTTCAAATCTCCCATTGACTTGCCCGATCACTACATTGACAGTTTCCCGCAAATGACCGTCGTGAGTGTACCAAACAATATGGGCCAAGCAAAGTGCGCTTTTAAAATTGTCAACGAACTGGTGAAACAAAAAGAGATAAACAACGTTGACAATGCCATTGATACTGCAATCGTGCTACCCGACGAGCATCTGTTTCCGCCCTTGCTGAACTCGGCGACCGATGCGGTGAGTCATGTAAACGTGACAATGGGCTACCCGTTACGCAACAGTTCAATTGCATCGCTCATGCGCATCGTTTCAAAGATGCATAGGCAAGCCGCACGCCAAATTGATTCAAACGATAACATCTCTTACACCTACTATCGTGAGGATGTGAAGAGCCTGCTCTCCCACCCCATCATCAAGTCACTCTTTGCCCGCGAATCAATAGAACTGACTAAAACGATTGACAACAACAACCTTTATCAAGTTCCTGAACAATTGTTTAGCAACGTCGCATTCAGCGATCTGTTTGTAAGCATTCACAATATCAACGATGCACTTGAGGTAACAGCCTATCTTGATCGTTTGCTACATTTCATTGAACGCATTGACAAGATGCTCAATGATACCCCTGACGAGACGACCATAAAAGAACAAGACCGTGCCATACCGCTACAGAATGCATTTTTCAGAAAATATTATGAGGTGCTCGAGCAAGTAAAGCAGAGTGTGGCAACGCATGGCGTGCCGATGTGTGAATCTACAGTATTCTACTTGATTGACCGTCTCGTAGGTCTGCACACAATACCATTCCAAGGCGAACCGCTTGCGGGTCTACAACTGATGGGTGTTCTCGAAACACGATGCCTGGACTTCAACAACGTGATTTTGCTGTCAATGAACGAACGCGTGTTTCCACGCAAATTTTTTAAGCCTTCGTTTATTCCCTATCAGTTGCGCAGGCACTTTGTGATGCCAACTATGGAGCATCAAGAGTCAATGATGGCGTACTACTTCTACAGACTTATAGGGCGTGCACGCAACGTCTATATGCTCTACGACTGCAGCACGAAGGCATTCGGGTCAGGTGAGCCATCAAGATTTATCACCCAGCTCGAAAAGATTTATAATTGTCATGTGACTCATGTGGAGATGCGGCAAGCTGTAGCGCCGGGCGAAAGCTTGAAAATAAACGTAAAAAAAGAAGGGCGAGCGCGTGAGCGTCTTGAGCAGTTCGTCAAGCCAGTGGGTGGAATGAATTTGTCAGCATCTTCCATTAAGGAATACATCGCGTGCCCGCTCAAGTTCTATTTCCACTATGTGCAGGATTTGAACGCTGATAACGAGCAAAGCGACTTCATGGATGCCGCTACGTTTGGTTCCATCGTTCACGATACGCTACAGCAGCTTTATTTCCCCGGCAAGGAATACAGCCCTAAGAATCCATACAAAGTGTTCAAGGGCAGAATTGAGCAATTTAAGCGAAACGAACTTGAGCAATGTCTGGTGCGCAACATTAACCGCATTTACCTACATCGCAAGCCCGATAAACTCGATACGCCCATCACGGGCGAGCCGTCAATACTTTTTGAAGCTTTCAAGCTGTTTGTGCTCAATGTGATTGACTATGACTTAAAGTTACTAGACAACGAGAATTGCTATTTCGAGGTGTGGGAGTGCGAGGTGTCACATGTGGTGACCCTGGACCTGGGCAATGGTGTGCGCTTCAACTTCAAGTTTAAAGCTGACCGAATTGACCGAATTAACGGCACAGGTCCATTGCGCATTATCGACTACAAGACAGGCAAAGACGAGACTACTTTCAGCAGCTTTGAAAGCATTTTTGCTGAATCCGGCAACTACAAACGTGCAATTCTGCAACTCTTCCTATATTGCAATGCTTACGAAAAGGTGTTGGAAGAACAAGGTTTTGAAAAGATGACCTTAACTCCAATAATCTACAAACTCAAACGCATGAGCGAGAGCGGCATCAATTACAAGCCAAGGAACAAAGATGCAGTGACAATTGATGACTATAACGGCACTTATCACGGATTAGCTATTAATGACGAGTTTAAATCGGTGATGGGACATCACATGAAAGAGTTCTTTGACTTTGATACGCCCTTCTCGCAATGTTCAGAAAATTCCACGACGTGTAATTACTGCAATTTCATTGAGTTCTGCCGCAGAAATAAGAAGGAAATCTTTGGCAATTCGAAAAAATAGTTGTAACTTTGCCCCGCTTTTCAAGTTTCCGTGTGATGGGAAATTAAGAAGCTAAAACTTAATTTTTAGTAACACATTAATTATCAAACTAATGAAAACTTTTCAATTAAACGCAGAACCCAGAACTGACTTGGGCAAGAAGGCCGCTAAGGCTCTGCGTCAGGAAAACAGAATCCCCGTTGTTCTGAGTGGTGGCAAACTGATTCAATTTGAGAAAGACGAGAATGGTGAGTGGAAGTACAATGGTACTCTGGAAGCTGGTGAAAAGGCTGTCATGACAACCGCTGCCGGCAAGGGTGTTATCACTACTGACCTGTCAGTGAAATTCAATGACATTCGCAAGCTCGTTTACACTCCCGACATCTATGTGATTGAACTTAACTACAACGGCAAGACTCACAAGGCTGTGCTGAAGGACATTCAGTTCCACAAGCTGAACGACAGCATTCTTCACATTGACTTGCTGGAGGTTTATGATGACAAGCCCGTCGTGATGAACGTTCCTGTAGCTGTGGAAGGTCACGCTGTTGGTGTGAAAGCCGGTGGTAAGCTCTATCTGAGCATGAAGAAAGTGAAAGTTAAAGGTCTGTACAACAACATTCCCGAGCGCATCGTAGTGAATGTTGAGGATATCAAGATTGGTCACTCAATCAAGGTTAGCGACCTGCACTTCGACAACTACGAGCTCGTAAGCTCGAAGGATCTGGTGATTACCGGTGTGCGTGCTACTCGCGCTGCTGCAACCGCTGTGGCTACTGAAGAAGGCGAAGAGGCCACTGAAGAGGCTGCTGCCGAGGCTCCCGCTGCAGAGTAATCTGCAACCGACCCCCACCCCATTTTGTGTAACTCCTGAAAGAATATTGATGAAGTATTTGATAGCAGGATTGGGTAACATTGGTTCAGAATACCAAGGAACCCGACACAACATAGGATTCACAATATTGGATGCCTTCGCGAAGGCATCCAATATTGTTTTTACCACTCAGCGTTATGGTGACGTGGCTGAATTGCGTGTCAAGAATGCCCAGCTTGTGCTGCTGAAACCGTCAACCTACATGAACTTGAGTGGCGAGGCAGTGCGCTACTGGCTACAGAAGGAGAATATCGCTCTTGAGAATCTGCTCGTTGTTGTTGACGACATCGCATTGCCATTCGGAACTATTAGATTGCGCGGCAAAGGTGCCGATGGAGGTCATAACGGACTGAAAAACATTAATGAACTGCTGCAAAGTCAGCAGTATGCGCGATTGCGATTCGGCATTGGCAATGATTTTCCCCCGGGAGCACAGATTGATTATGTGCTGGGCTACCCAACTGCCGAAGAATTGATTCAGTTACCCGAGCGTTGTAATGTGGCGATTGAAGCCATTAAGGCCTTCTGCCTCTCAGGGTTGAGTTTTGCAATGACTCATTATAATAATAAATAAACGCATCAACTATGAACGACATGAGAATAGACAAGTGGTTGTGGGCTACCCGTGTATTCAAGACCCGTACTCTCGCTACCGACGCCTGCAAGCTTGGTCGCGTTACCAAGAACGGGATGAATGTGAAGCCGTCACACTTAATCAAGGTTGGCGACAAAATTTCGGTAAAGAAATCGCCCATTACCTTCACATTTGAAGTTGTGGGATTGCTGAACAATCGCGTGGGTGCCAAACTGGTTCCGAACTACTTGAAGAATATTACAACGCCCGACCAGTATCAACTGCTGGAGATGGTGCGCATTGGCGGATTTGTCAAGCGTCAAAAAGGCTTGGGCCGCCCCACTAAGAAAGATGGCCGTGAGATGAAAGAATTCACTGAAGAAGCATTCTTCGGGTTCGACGATTGGGATGACGAAAACCCATTGTGGACCGAAGAGGATGAGGAGAACTTGGAGCAGAGTTTGAAGTGATGTGAGCTTAGAATCGGTCACAACACACCTCTTAACATTCTTTTTAAACCTTTTTCACAGCATAATCTATCCTGATTTTCGCTAATATCAATAATTCTTTGTAACTTTGCGTGTTTAAAACCGGTGACGGGTTTAAACACGTTAATTGTTTATAAAGTTACTATATAATATTTTAATAAGTTATGGCAGAAAAAAGAGAGAAATTGTTCGATCAGTTTTCGCCGGTATCTCCTGAAGAATGGAGGGCCAAAGCCGAGGTTGACTTGAAAGGAGCCGACTTCGACAAGAAAATGATATGGCGGACAAACGAGGGTTTTAATGTTCAGCCACTGTATCGTGGAGTTGACATTAAAGACTTTAAAACAATCGATTCACTTCCCGGAGAGTATCCTTATGTGCGTAGCACTCGCACCAACAATGTGTGGCTTGTGCGTCAGGATATCAAAGTTGAGAATGCTAAGGCTGCTAATGCCAAGGCACTTGATGTACTCAACAAGGGCGTAACAGCGCTGGGCTTCAAGTTGTGTAAGGGCATTGAAATAGACCTGGACACACTGCTTGACGGTATCTACACCGATGTGGTTGAAATCAACTTCACGATTTGCCCGAGCCGTGCAATTGAGCTGGCTAAGGCGCTCGTGGCCTACTTGCAGAAGAAAGGCACTGCTGAGAAATTTGTAGGTTCGATTGACTACAACCCCTACAAGAAGCAACTCAAAGCAGGCAAGCACCTGCCCGCAAACATTGCCGATGAAGCGGCTGAACTGCTGAAGATTGTAGAACCGGTTAAGCACTTGCGCGTTCTTTCAGTCAACAGCGAGATGCTGAGCAATGCCGGTGCTTTCATCTATCAGGAACTGGGTTACGCACTGGCATGGGGTAACGAATGGATGGCACAGCTCACCGACAAGGGCTTCAGTGCCGACGAGGTGGCTCACCGCATCAAGTTCAACATGGGCGTATCGACCATCTACTTCATGGAGATTGCTAAGTTCCGCGCAGCACGTATGCTGTGGGCTCAGATTGTGAAGCAATACAATCCTGAATGCGATTGCGCTTGCAAGATGGTGGTAAACGCTTCAACAGCTCGTTTCACCCAGACGCTGTTTGACTCACATGTAAATCTGCTTCGCTCGCAGACCCAGGCCATGTCGGCCGCTCTGGCTTGCGTTGATGAGATTACAGTGACCCCGTTTGATGCTCCCTATAGCGAAGGCGATGACTTCAGTGAGCGCATTGCACGCAACCAGCAGATTCTGCTTATGGAAGAGAGTCATCTCGACAAGGTAGTAGACCCTGCAGGCGGTTCATACTACGTTGAGGAACTCACCATGTCGCTCGCTCAAGTGGCTTGGAAACTCTTCCTTGAGGTTGAAGACAATGGCGGTTTCATGGCTATGGTAGCCAACAACGAGATTGCCAATGCCGTGAACGCCAGCGCTGCATCGCGCTTTGACAAGGTAGCTAAGCGTAAAGAGCAACTGCTGGGTACGAACCAATTCCCCAACTTCACCGAGGTGAGCGGCGACAAGCGTGCTATGACTTGCTGCTGCGGTTGCCACGAAGCTGAGGAAGGTGTTGTGACCCTCAATAGCAAGCGACTGGCAAGCGGATTTGAAGAACTGCGTCAGACAACTGAGCAGGCTGAACACACACCGGTAGTGTTCATGCTCACCATTGGCAACCTGGCCATGCGTCTGGCTCGTGCTCAATTTAGCGACAACTTCTTCGGTTGCGCCGGTTACAAGCTGATTGACAACAATGGTTTTGCCACCGTTGAAGAAGGTGTTGAGGCTGCTATGGCTGCAAAGGCCGACATCGTCGTGCTCTGCTCTAGCGACGCTGAATATCCTGAACTCATTCCCGGAACCTTGAAGGCCCTTGACGGTCGTGCTGAGTTTGTACTCGCAGGTCCCGAAACCGACGAATTCAAGGAGATGGGTGTTACCAACTTCATTAACGTGCGCACTAACGTGCTTTCAACATTAAAAGCCTTCAACGCTAAACTTTTAAAATAAGATATCGATATGAGACCCAATTTTAAAAATATAGATATTGCAAACGAGGCTTTTAATGTAGAACACAAGCCTCTGAAACTGGCTGAGCCTTGGAAAAATGCCGAGTTGCTCGACATCAAGCCGGTATATACCCGTCAAGATCTTGAAGGAATTGAACACCTGGACTTTGTTGCCGGTATTCCTCCTTTCCTGGGTGGCCCTTATAGCCTTATGTATCCCTTCCGTCCGTGGACTGTTCGTCAGTATGCAGGTTTCTCTACCGCTGCCGAATCTAACGCTTTCTATCGCCGCAACCTGGCATCAGGCCAAAAAGGTTTGTCGGTGGCGTTTGACCTCCCCACTCACCGTGGCTACAATGCCGACAACCAGCGTGTTGTGGGCGACGTAGGTAAGGCAGGTGTGTCCATCTGTTCAGTCGAAGACATGAAGGTGCTCTTCGATGGTATTCCCTTGAACAAGATGTCAGTGTCTATGACCATGAACGGTGCCGTGCTTCCCATTATGGCTTTCTACATTGTGGCCGGTCTGGAGCAAGGCGCTAAACTTGAAGAGATGGCAGGAACCATCCAGAACGACATCCTGAAGGAATTCATGGTGCGTAACACCTATATCTATCCTCCTAAATTCTCGATGCAGATTATTGCCAGCATCTTCGAGTACACCTCGCAGTATATGCCTAAGTTCAACAGCATCTCTATCTCGGGTTACCATATGCAGGAAGCAGGTGCAACTGCCGACATTGAGTTGGCTTACACGCTTGCTGACGGTATGGACTACATCCGCACTGGTGTCAACGCCGGTCTGAATGTTGATGCTTTTGCACCTCGTCTGTCATTCTTCTGGGGCATCTCCATGAACTTCTTCACAGAGATTGCTAAGATGCGCGCTGGCCGTCTGCTCTGGGCTAAGATTGTGAAGAGTTTCGGAGCTGAGAATCCCAAGTCAATGTCGCTGCGTACACACAGCCAGACTTCGGGTTGGTCGCTCACCGAGCAAGACCCCTTCAACAACGTGGGCCGTACCTGTATCGAGGCTATGGCTGCAGCACAAGGTCATACCCAGTCGCTGCACACCAATGCACTCGACGAGGCCATCGCACTGCCTACCGACTTCTCGGCACGTATTGCCCGTAATACCCAGATCTACATCCAGCAGGAAACCTACATCACCAAGGTCATCGACCCATGGGCAGGTTCCTACTATGTAGAGAAGTTGACCGACGAACTCGTGCACAAAGCATGGGCTCACATTGAGGAGATTGAGAAGCTTGGCGGTATGGCTAAGGCTATTGAAACAGGTGTGCCCAAGATGCGTATCGAGGAAGCTGCCGCACGCACTCAGGCCCGCATCGACAGTGGTCGCCAGACTATTCTTGGTGTGAACAAGTATCGTCTTGAGAAAGAAGATCCTATCGACATTCTTGAGATTGATAACACCGAGGTACGCAAAGAGCAGATTGAAGGACTCAAGAAGCTCCGTGCGAACCGCGACGAGAACAAGGTGAAGGCCGATCTGGATGCCATCACGCACTGCGTGGAGACTGGCGAAGGCAACTTGCTTGCACTCGCTGTTGAGGCAGCCAAGGACCGTGCTTCACTGGGTGAGATTTCAGATGCTTGCGAGAAAATCGTGGGCCGTTATAAAGCAGTTGTTAAAACTATTAGTGGCGTGTATTCAGCTGAAGCTAAAAACGATTCCGACCTTGAGAAAGCTCGCGAACTCACTGCTAAGTTTGCAAAGAAGGAAGGTCGCCAGCCCCGTATCATGGTGGCTAAGATGGGTCAGGACGGTCACGACCGTGGTGCCAAGGTGGTTGCTACCGGTTATGCCGACTGTGGTTTCGACGTCGATATGGGTCCCCTCTTCCAGACTCCTGAAGAGGCCGCTCGTGAGGCCGTTGAGAACGACGTGAACGTGATGGGCGTGAGCTCGCTCGCAGCCGGTCACAAGACTCTCGTGCCTGCCGTTATCGAGGAACTCAAGAAACTGGGACGCGAGGACATCATTGTTATTGCCGGTGGTGTGATACCCGCTCAGGATTATGACTTCCTGTACAAGGCAGGCGTTGCTGCTATCTTCGGTCCCGGCACCAATGTCATGAAATCGGCTATTGAGATTATGAACATTCTGCTCGACGAAGAGTAAACATTGATTTTTCTGTTGTGAAGTCCATACTTCACGATTCTCTCAATACACAGAGGGGCGCTTTTTGATAGGTGCCCCTCTGTCTGTTATATAAATGGGTCCGGTGAACAAGCCAGTTGTCAGTTTTCGGTTGTCAGAGGTCTCGGAGGTCTCGGAGGAAACTGTATCAAAAGGGCAATCAAGAGGAATTATCAGG
>CAMKGM010000073.1 GCA_946412245.1 uncultured Bacteroidales bacterium | reverse complement strand
TGCGCAACCAACTCAACCCGCACTTCCTGCTCAACACGCTCAACAACATCTATGCCCTTATCGCCTTTGACCAAAACAAGGCGCAAACGGCCGTCGAGGAACTGAGTAAACTGCTGCGACACGTGCTCTACGGCAACCAACTCAACTTTGTGCCGCTCTACAAAGAAGTCGCCTTTATCAACAACTACATTGAGCTCATGAAGATTCGCGTGACACAAAATGTCAAGGTCAACACACACATCAATGTCGCTCCCGACGATGCCACACCCGTTGCCCCACTCATCTTCATCTCGCTCATCGAGAATGCCTTCAAGCACGGCATATCCCCTGCCGGTGAGGGCGAAATCGACATCAACATCGACAATATCAATGGGCAAATCACCTGCCACATCGTGAACACAAACCACCCCAAGCGTGACAACGACAAGAGCGGGTCGGGCATAGGCCTTGAGCAGGTGAGCAAGAGGCTTGAACTGCTCTACCCCGGTCGCCACATCTGGGAAAAGGGACTCATCGACAACGACTCAAAGTATTACTCTAAAATCACACTACTGAATCATGAAACTTAAATGCGCCATCGTCGACGACGAACCGCTGGCTATTGAACTGCTCGTGAGCTACGTCAACAAAATACCTTTCATGGAACTGGCAGGGCGCTACGCCAACGCTGTCGAGACCATGAAGGGACTCTCTGAAAACCCCGTCGATGTCCTTTTCCTTGATATTCAAATGCCCGACCTCAACGGGCTTGAACTCTCCAAAATGATTCCCGAGAGCACCCGCATCGTCTTCACCACGGCATTCGACCAGTATGCGGTCGACGGTTACCGCATCAACGCGCTCGACTATCTGCTCAAACCCATCTCCTACGTCGAATTCCTTGAAGCATGTAACCGCGCCCTGCAATGGTTCTCCATGGCACGGCAACAACCCGAGCATGAAACCCGCGAAGAGGCCATGAAGAGCATCTTCGTTAAGAGCGAATACAAACTGCTGCAAATCGACCTCGACTCCATCAAGTACATCGAGGGGCTCAAAGACTATGTGAAAATCTACACCGACGATGCGCCGCGGCCCATTCTCTCGCTCATGAACATGAAAGCCATGGAACAAATGCTACCCGCATCCAAGTTCATCAGGGTGCATCGCTCCTACATTGTGCAAAAGAGTAAGATTCGTGAAATTGACCGCAACCGAATCGTCTTCGGCGACAAGTTCATCCCCATCGGCGACAGTTACAAACAGGCTTTCCTCGATTTCATCAACCGCTAATCGGCCACCAGCACACTGTCAATGATGGCACTGAACTTCATGGCCCCGCTCGTGGTCAAGTGGCTGTTATCAATAAAGTCGCTATCGGCTATGCGGTCATCGCCCTGAAAGTTGATATATGTCACGTGAGGTTTCTTGCCTTCTTGCTCCCCAACCATCCTCACCATCTTGACCATGTTCCGGTCCAGATTGGCAACATACGACCGCTTGTAAGGCATTGTGATGAGTAGCATGTGCAGGCCATGATCTCGGCAGTAGTCTGATATCTTGGTAAGCTTGCGCACATTCTCCTTCACAACACTCACCTTTTGCCACATCTTGGTCAGGAACTCGGCATCTTCATTTCCACCGCGTTGCAGCTCGCCTTGCGGTGAGAATCCCAATGAGTCACAACCCAGGTCGTTGCCGCCGTCGCGCTTGGCTTGCCAGTATCGCTTGGCCTTGCGCCAGCATGTTGCGGGATTGCTCATCTCAAAGTTGTAGAGCGACCACCGCGAGTGTTTGTCGTAGCCCATGTAAATGCGGTAGTAGGTGGCACGGTCATTGTAACCCATCTCTTCAAGCGACGGCAAAACCAGATTGCACTCGTCAAGTTGCACAATCACCGTCTTGAGACTATCGCAACCGGGGCCATAATTCGTGAGCATAAAATAGTCTTCCTCAAACGTCTGGTTAGGCATCGCCAAGTTAAACGCCTTGCACGACAACCGACTCGGGCTGATGCCGTCAAAACTGTGCGAGTTGCCAAGCACCAGCACCTCAACATCGCTTGCACGCGACCGCATCCATTGGTCCTTGTATCGATATATGTTGGGTATGGAGCGCATATACAATTCGCCCGCCACCAGCAGAATGACCACCGGCAACACAAACCATAATATGTGTTTCACAAACTTCTTCATCGCCTAAAACTGAAAATAGATGAATGCTTGTTGCGACTGATGCAGTTCATGAATAATGAGCGCCACAAGCCCGTAATACATCACCCAACGGCACCAGCGGTAGCGGAACACACCGCCAAAGTTCAACTGCAGCACATGCTCACGGCGCCGGCACGTCCAGTCTATCACCAGTAACGCCGCCGAATAGAATAATGCACGGTAGCCCACAGTAATCTCGGTCTCACCAATGTGACCCAGCAAGTGCTGCACATAGTTGTCGGCCTCGGCAAGACTGCCGCTCCTGAACAAAATCCAACCCATAGCCACCAGCACAAACGTGAGGAGCATGCCCGCAAACTCGCGTGGGCGCACCACCCATCCGCGGCTTGCGATTACGCGCGAATAGTGCTTGTTCCATCCCAGTAATAGCGCCACGCACATCACCACACCGTGGTAGATGCCCCACCACACATAGGTCCATTGCGCTCCGTGCCACAAGCCGCTCAGCGTGAACACAATCATAATGTTGCGCATAGTCGCGTTCAGACCACCGCGATTACCGCCCAGCGGAATGTAGATATATTGCCTGAACCACTTCATGAGCGACACGTGCCATCGGCGCCAAAATTCGCTCGGATTTCGTGAAAAATATGGATACCTGAAATTTGCAACCAATTCTATGCCGAACAAGCGGGCACAACCAATCGCTATGTCGCTATAGCCCGAGAAGTCGGCATATATCTGTATCGTGAACAACAACACACCCACCAGCAGTTGCAAACCGCTCATCGATGTGTAATCGCCCCATATCATATCAACTGCCACCGCGCAGTTGTCGGCAACTACTATCTTTTTCACAAAACCCCACAGCATCTGACGGCAACCATCGCTGGCTGTCTCATATGTGAACACGCGTGTGCGCAGCATCTGCGGCAACAAATGCGTCGCTCGCTCTATGGGACCCGCCACTAACTGAGGAAAGAAGGTCACATAGGCCAAAAAGGCATCAAAACGGCGGGTGGCAGGAACCTTGCCGCGATACACATCTATTGAGTAACTCAACGCCTGGAATGTGTAGAACGAAATGCCCACCGGCAATAGCAACTGCAGCGTCGCAATGTCTGGCAACAGCCCTATTGCACGCAGCATCTCGGCAAAGGCCTCGGCAAAGAAGTTGTAATACTTGAAAAATCCCAGTATGGCCAAATTCAGCACAATGTTGGCCGCCGACAATGCGCTCCTGCGCCAGCGCACATGCGTTCGCTCTATCAGCAGACCCGTTCCATAGCTACTCACTGTGGTCAGTAGCAGCAACAAGGCAAAGCGCCAGTCCCAGCACGCATAGAAAAACACACTCGCCGCTCCAAGAAACCAGTTTTGCAAACGCAGTTTCTTGTTGAACACATACCAGTAGAGTATCCAAACTACCGGCAGGAACAATATAAATTGCAACGAGTTAAATGACATGACACAAAATCTCTTTGTGCTGTAGATTTATTGATTGTATCTTTTTATTAGTCTAATTTTGCAAAATTACGCATTTTATTCAACATACTATCACTTTTAACACGAAAAACCAATAAAAAAAGAGGCAGTCATGCTGCCTCTTGTGTGTGTTTTCCAATGTACAAATGAGGATTCTGGACAATACTTAACAATTTGGAATAGTTTTGTATAGAAATAAACAAGCCTAAAAGCAAATAATGAAAAAATGAATTTTATCTTCGGCAAAGATAACATGACTTACCATTTTAAGAAATTTTTTTCTACGAATAGGGATTTTTTGTCAACAAAAATCGCGCTTTCCGCCCTTTTGTCATACTTTCCTGCCGTTTAGAACCAATATTGTCAACCGCTTCCCTAAATACGACAGCAAAATGCCAACCTTATTCTTCAGCCGCACACTGCGGTCGCTTAGGCAGCCGCCGCGCAGTTGTTTCACAGTCGCCCAACAGCGATCAAACAGCGGGGCATACTCCGCCTCGTGCCGCGGCATGAGCCTGAGCATATTGAAATTTGCGCTCAACCTGCGGCTTCGCACTGCCGGTAGCAGGTCAGGATCTGTCTCCCCCACTTCATGCTCAAGCCTCTCGGTGATGTCAAGCACCACCGTGCGCCGGGGATTGAAGGTGCGCATCAAACTCGTGTCACGCAACAGGTAGCAGTATAGGTTCGCGTCGGTCTCCACCACATGGGCGGCTTTCCGATAGAGTGCGTAGGCTATCTCCAAGTCTTCGTACACATATTTCTCAGTAAAGCGGCAATCATCAAACAGCGACCGCTTGAGCAACCTGCCCCAGGGCGAGTGCGTGAGGTCGTCTTGATAGAAAATGCGTCGCAACGCCTCCTTGCCGCTCATCACGCGCACTAAACCGTTGCCGGCATCAGCCTTGGGCTCATCTTGCCCTGCACGGAATTCGGTCCACCGACACAGCACCGCCTCAGCATCGCATTCTTCAGCCAAACGATGCAGGGTAGACAGATAGTCGGGATGCACATAGTCATCACTATCGATAAACGCCACATAGTGCCCCAGCGACACATCAAGCCCCGCATTGCGCGCTTGCCCGGGACCGGCATTGTCACGATGCAACACCTTGAAACGCGAGTCGCGCTCCGCCCACTCATCACACACGGTGCCGCTCCCGTCGGTCGATCCGTCATCCACCAGTATCACCTCCATGGGCTCATAGCCCTGCGCCGCGATGCTCTCCAAGCATCGCGGCAAGTAGGCTTTTACGTTATATACCGGCACAATGACCGAGATAAGCTCGCTTTCCATGACCGTGGCGGCTACTCTTTTTGCTTATTTCAATTTCCATTCAAAGCCGTCTTTCGTATCCTTCACGTCAAATCCGGCTTCGGTCATCTTGTTGCGAATCAGGTCGCTCGTCGTCCAGTCCTTGTTGGCCTTGGCGCTCTTTCTGATTTCCAGCAGCAGGTCCACCGCCTTGCGATAAGGGGTGAGATCCACGCCTGCACCTTGAGCGGCATTGTCGCGCAGGCCCAGCACATCAAACAGATAGGTCTGGAACACATCTTTCAGCTCGTCAATATCGGCTTGAGTCATCGTGGCCTTGCCGTCATTCACCTGATTTATCACACGGCAAGCGTCAAACAACGTGGCTATCACGATGGGCGTGTTCAGGTCGTCATTCATCGCCTCGGCGCAACGCTCGCGATAGTTCTCCAGCTCGGCCGTCGTGGTCTCGGCCGGCTTCAGGCTTTGCAGGCGGTGCCAACCGTCGAGCATTCGCTCGTAGGCTTTCTCGGCCGCCTGAAGCGCCTCGTTCGAGAAGTCAACCGTGCCGCGGTAGTGAGCCTGAAGTATGAAGAAACGGATGGTCATCGGACTGTAGGCCTGCGTCAGGCTGGCATGCTCTCCGGTGAAGAACTGCTCCAGTGTGATAAAGTTGCCCAGCGACTTGCCCATCTTCTGGCCATTGATGGTTATCATGTTATTGTGCATCCAGTAGCGCACCATGGGTTCGCCCTGGCTTGCTACAGCCTGAGCTATTTCGCACTCGTGATGCGGGAAAACCAGGTCCATGCCGCCACCATGTATGTCAAACTGACGGCCCAAATACTTCCGGCCCATGGCGGTGCACTCGCAGTGCCAACCGGGGAAACCGTCGCCCCACGGTGAGGGCCAGCGCATGATGTGCTCGGGTTGCGCTTTCTTCCACAGCGCAAAGTCGGCCTGGTGGCGCTTCTCGCCCACGCCGTCAAGTTCGCGGCTCGCGTCCTTCGTGTCATCAAGATTTCGACCCGACAAGATGCCATAGCGGTGATCTTGGTTATACTTCTCCACATCAAAGTACACGCTGCCGTTGCTCTCATAGGCATAGCCGTTGGCCTGGATTTCTTTCACCAGTTCCTCTTGTTCTATGATATGGCCCGTAGCGTGAGGCTCAATGCTCGGTGGCAACACATTCAGGGCCGCCATCGCATCATGATAGCGATTGGTGTAGTATTGCGCCACCTCCATAGGCTCCAACTGCTCCAAGCGGGCTTTCTTGGCTATCTTGTCCTCGCCCTCGTCGGCATCATGCTCCAGATGGCCCACATCGGTGATGTTGCGCACATAGCGCACCTTGTAGCCCAGGTGCTTCAGGTAACGGAACAGCACATCAAAGGTGATTGACGGACGCGCATGGCCCAAGTGCGGATCTCCATACACTGTGGGACCGCACACATACATGCCTACAAAGGGTTCGTTCAGCGGAACAAACTGTTCCTTGCGGCGATTCAGCGTGTTATAAATAAAAAAATTATGTTCCATATTTTTTAAATTAATGCATTGAGCATTGTGCATTGCTTTAAGCCTGGCCCTTGGGCAGCGGGAAGTCCATAATGCCGCCATTCTGTGGCTGACGATTGCCTGCGCGTTGCACTATCTCACCAAAGTTGCTCTCATACTTCTGAATGTTCTGCTGCAATGCAAACATCAGTTGCTTGGCATTCTCAGGCGTCATAATGATGCGGCTCTGCACGCGTGCCTTGGGCGTGTTGGGAGCGAGCAGTATCATGTCCAAGAAAAAGTCGTTGGGACCATGAGTAATCACTGCCAGATTGGCATACTTGCCCTGCATCTCTTCATTAGGTACTTCTATTTGAATTTGTTGCTGATTGTTCTTGTTGTTTTCGTTCATTGTTCTTGATTTTTTGATATGTTATTAATATTCTGTTATTTCGCAAAGTCATAATACGACCGTTCGGGATAGGTTAAGTCATTCACATGCACACGCAGCACGCGGCACGACTCCAGGTCCCATACCTTACCTACAAAAAACGAGCCATAACACGAACGCCAAAAACTCGCGTCCGATGCGCCGCCCAGCAGGTCATGTATCAGGTAGCAATGCACCGTGTCGGCATAGTGAGTGTCGTTGTCCATCATCAGATAGAGTTGACGCGTCTTGCCGGTGTACTCCACCTGGCAACGCAAGTTGATGTACTTGCCGGTGCGCCACAGGCTCTGCAGCCTGATGGGGTGCATCGAGTAGTCTTCCAGCGGATGAATATTGTAACGCAACGAGTCACTCGCCACATTGGTGTTATAGCCGTTCACCTGCACATTCCAGCGGTTCGCGCTTGGTCTATCCAGCACCTTGTAGTTGAGCAACACACGGCGGCCTGACTTCAAATCTTCTTGCGATGCGAGATTGCTGTGCAGGGTCACCACGGTGGAGTCATTCTGACCCAAATACTCAAACACGGCACCACCCGCTTCTTGGCCCAAGTAGGTCACCAGGTCGTAACGGAAGTCGGTGTACACCTCGCTCCCGTCATTGTCATCGCTGCACGCGCACAGCAGCGTCATTGCCACTAACGCCAACAGCCACCCGTATGTGTCACGCATCTTCATCGCTTGCCGGTTTACTTTCTTGTGAAACTTCTATCATGCCGTCACGCATGGGCAGCACACGGTCGCACTGCGACGCAAGACCCTCGTCATGGGTCACAATCACAAACGTGTGGCCAAACTCATCGCGCAACTTGAAAAATAATTGGTGCAATTCCTGCTTATTCTGGCTGTCGAGGCTACCGCTCGGCTCATCGGCAAGTATCACTTGCGGACGGTTCACCAGCGCACGAGCTACCGCTACGCGCTGACGCTCGCCTCCCGACAACTGAGCCGGCTTGTGATCCATTCGCTCGCTCAGGTTCATGTACGAAAGCAGCTCTTTCGCACGGCTATAGGCCGCATCGCGCTTCTCTCCACCTATCAGTGCAGGGATTGCCACATTCTCCAGCGACGTGAACTCGGGCAACAACTGGTGGAATTGAAACACAAAACCGATGTTGCGGTTGCGAAAATGGGCCAATTCCTTGTCTTTCAGTTGCAACACATCGGTGCCGTCATACAGCACCCGACCGCCGTCGGGCTTGTCAAGCGTTCCCACTATCTGCAGCAGCGTGGTCTTGCCGGCTCCACTCGGACCCACTATGCCCACAATCTCGCCGCTGCCTATTTCCAGGCTCACGCCGCGCAGCACCTCAAGCGTGCCGAATCGCTTCACTATGTTTTCAACTTTTATCATCGTTTCTCGTTAAAACTTACAAAGGTACATAAAAAAAGCGACAATCAGTGCGCTTCGCACAAAAAACCGCAAGTAACCACCAGCAACTGCGACAGCGAGGGGCGACTGAAACTCTACTCTGCGCTGCAAATGATGCAGGATTGCTCCGAGATGTGGATTGACAGCGAACCCGTAGTAAAGCGGTTCTTTGCCGAACAAAATATCACTCAACAACTCGCACTCCGACACCGGCTCCGATGTCAGCGCCATCATCGAGTTTTCTTTATAAAAATCGAATTACTGCAGGGCGTTGATGGTGGCCGCGTGCACGCGCAAGAAGTTGTTTGCGCCGTCTTCGAGCAGGCGATATTCGCCGTGGTTGCCCCAACCGGCGGGCTCATCGCGAATCTCCATGTCCTCGCCGGTGTCATTCTCGACATAATCCCGAATCATGTCGTGCCAAGCCTCAATGCGTGGCTTACTGGCATCGTAGTGCAGCAACCGGCTCTCCTCGGCCACGATTTCCTTGAGATAGGCGACATACTTGGCACGCAGGTCATCGAAGTCCATGAGGCGCTTGATGAGTTTGTGTTCACTAAGCCCCCAGTTGGTAGGATCATGACGACCGGCATCGGTCTGCACACCACAGTTGTTGGTCGTGCCCAGTGTGTTATCGTAGTCATACGGGATGAGGTAGAACTTATAGTCGTAGAGATCTTCGGTGGTGAAGTAGAGGTAGTAGTTATTGCCGTTGTTCCAGTAGTCATCCCACTGACCCAGCGCCACGCTCATGGCATAGGTCTTGAGCAACAGGTCCACGTCGCACACCTCATGAATCCACTGATAGAAACTCTCATTGCCCTTGCCGTTGAGCTTGAGCATGAAGTCGGTGAGTTGCGCCTTGGCGTTATCAAATCGCTTGGTGTTGGTCTGCAACGTGTATGTGTGGTTTTCGTCGCTATCGTCGTCATACCAGTAGTCGGCGTTGTAGGGGTTGGCCAAGTTGGCCATTCCGTTGACATACTTGCACTTCCACAGGTTGCCCTTGGCGGTGCCGAAGTGTGCCTCGTCCTTGCGACGCTTCAGGAAGTTCTCGTCAACCGGCTCTATCATTTCATACACGCCATAGTAGGCGGGCTCCTTGTCGCAATCCACATGAATCCACAAGCGACAGTAAGTGTCGTCGGCCGCTGTCCAAATGCCGAAACGCCTGAACAGATCGTAGCAGTATACCTCACGCACCATCATCGGGTCGTCCTTGAACCACTTGAGATGCAGTTTGCGCACGCCCTGAATGGTGTGCTCATCGTCTTTCACATATTTGCGCAGATTGATGCCGAAGTGCACATGATGCCAGTCGGCGTTATCGGTCTGATGCAACCATCCTCCACCCCAGCCCTCGGGACGGCGACGCGACGTGTTGCCCTTGAGCCTGAGCCCTATGCTGTCAATCACGGTTGTCTCTCCGTCTTTGACAAAGGTTGCCTGCTTGGCTACTATATATTGCTTGGTGTGATGATTGGCATCGTAGAGCGTGAGCAAGCGGTTCCACTCGGCAACCGACACGGTGATGTGCAGCTCAGGAAGCGTTGTAGCGTCATAGTCCCACACATAGTCATAGCCGGTCTTCTCAACTATGCCATTAAGAATACGGTTTATCAGGTCGGTAACATCGCTCACATTCACTTGCCCGTCACCGTTCACATCGGTCACTTCTTCGTCTAAGACTTCGGTGCCCAAAATGTCATTAATCAGCGCGGTGACATCACTCACATTGATGCGGCCGTCGCCGTTCACATCGCCCCTGATGCCGGCTGTCATTGGCAACTGACTCAGCAACACGATTGCGAAGATAAATAAAACGCGTTTCATCTTTCTGTTTTTTGTAGATTGAGTGGACAAAGTTACCATTTTTTTCACTTAATTCTCCGCTATTAGGAACGAATGTATTAATTTTGTAAAAAATCAATTCTGTAAAGATGACTTTATCGCCTCAATTCACGCAGCAAATCATGGACTTGATGCCCCAAGACGGGCAGCAACTCATTGACACCATTGCCCAAAGCGAACCATCCATTTCCATTCGCCTCAACGATGCGAAATGCACCACCTCGCCCGCCGGCGCACCTCAAGTGCCGTGGTGCCCTCTGGGATTCTACCTGGACAACAGACCGCAATTCACCTTCGACACGCGTTTCCAAGCGGGACTCTACTATGTGCAAGATGCCTCGTCCATGTTCCTGTGGCACGTAATCAAGGCACTCGTCAAGCAACCTGTGCGCTATTTGGACCTGTGTGCTGCTCCCGGCGGTAAAACCACCGCGGCCCTCTCAGCCCTGCCGCAAGGCTCGCTTGTGGTGGCCAACGAGATTGTGCCAAACCGCGCTCGCACTCTGCGCGACAATGTCATCAAGTGGGGCTCTCATAATTGTTTGGTGACAAGCAATGACCCGGCCGCTCTGGGACGACTCACCCACACCTTCGACGTGATTGCCGCCGATGTGCCTTGCAGCGGCGAGGGCATGATGCGCAAAGATGATGAGGCCGTTGCGCAATGGTCACCGCAACTGGTCAAGCAATGTGCCGCACGACAACGCGACATCATAGCCGATGTATGGCCAGCGCTCAAGCCCGGCGGACTGCTCATCTACAGCACTTGCACCTATAACCGCGAGGAGAACGAGGAAATGATTGACTGGATTGCACGGGAGTTTGGTGCCCGGTCGGTTTCTGTCGCCATTGACGAAGCGTGGCACATCGCGCCGGCCATCGCCTCCACGCACACCGCTTACCGATTTCTCCCGCACCGTACACGCGGCGAGGGCCTCTTTATGGCCGTCCTGCAAAAACCCGACGACCAACCTCTTTCTCCTTTCAAAAACAAAAAGCCGAAGTCCCTATCGACCAAACTTCCACCCTCGGCAACGCAAGCCCGGCAGTGGCTCAGGCAACCCGAGCAATTCATGCTCACCGACATCGAAGGCAACATCGTCGCCACGCACACGAGCGCCGTCCCCTTGCTGGAGTTGCTGCGCGCCGCAGGCCTCAACGTGCTGCTATCGGGCATCACCCTGGGCTCCATCAAGGGCAAGAATCTGATTCCCGACCGGGCGCTGGCACTGTCTACCTATCTGAATTATGAGGCTATCAATACTGCCGATGTTGACTACGCAACCGCCATTCGCTACCTGCAAGGGCAATCTGTCAACATCGAGGCTCCGCGGGGCTTCGTACTACTCACGCATGAAAGCGTGCCCGTGGGGTGGGTCCACAACCTGGGCAACCGAGCCAATAACCTCCTGCCTAAAGCGCTGCGCATCATCAACCCGCACACACCGTCCTGCCCACCGCAAGTGTTGTGACTCAAGCGGCAAAACTTACTTGAACAGCAACGGCACAAACTGCGTGAGATAACTGCGCCAGTTGCGCCACTCGTGCCCTCCGCTACTCTCCACATAGGTATAGGGATAACCGCCCTGGTCAAGCAACTGGCGATATTGCTTGTTAAACGCATACAGGAAATCGTCCTTGCCTATGGCTATCCAGTACAGATTCACGCCCTGGCCAAACTGCGCTGCGAGTTTCTGCTCCAGATTGTCGTAGATGGGCGACTGCACACCGCGCATGGGCTTGATGGCGGCCGAGAACAGCCCCACATAGCCAAAGTCTCGTGGCTGATTGGCGCTGATATACAGCGAGTGATATCCACCCATCGACAGGCCGGCAATGGCACGATTCTTCTTCCCTTTCAACGTGCGATAGTGCTTGTCAATATAGTCCATAATGTCGGCAAACGACGATTCAAACGACCCCTCCATCCACTGCTTGTGATTGAAGGTGGGCGTCACCAGACCTCGCTGATCGCTGCCGGGTGCCGCCTGTTCATCGACGTTGCCGTTGGGCATCACCACAATCATGGGCACGGCACGTCCTGCGGCTATCAGGTTGTCAAGCACCTGCGCCGCCTGGCCTTGATGTAGCCACGCGGTTTCGTCGCCACCCGAACCGTGTAGCAGGTAGAACACGGGATAGCGTTGCTTGCCTTGCTCGTAGCCTGCCGGCGTGTATACCATCATGCGGCGAGTTGTCCCTACTCGTGGCGAGTCATACCACACCGCGCTCACATTGCCATGAGGCACGTCCTGCGCCTGATACAAGCGGCTCTGCTCGCCATCAACAAAGAACATATTCTTCACCGTTGCCACATCGCGCATAATGTACACATTCTCCGGATCGAGCGTCTTCACGCCATCTACCACATAATTATATAGATACAGGTCCGGCACCAGCGCATCGGTAGTGAAGGTCCACACACCTGCGGTGTCGCGCTGCATTGTCACGGCCTTGCCGTAGTCCAGTTGCAACTGCACCTCATGCGCAGTTGGAGCCTTCAGACTAAAGGTCACTGTGCAATCCTCATGAACCGCAGGCGAACCCTTGCTTCCGCCCTGCAATGCTTGCTGAGCATTCATCGTCAATGCCAAAACCGGGACAAGCGCCCCGGCAAGCAGTCTGTTTCTCATATTTCTACCTTTATTAAAAATTGAAAAAATGCTTAGGAGCAAGGCCATACATTAGTAGAGGCGGACGGGTGCGTAGACGCGATAGGTGTAGAACGAGGGGTCGCTGCTCATGAGCATATACCCGTCGTCAAATTCATAGTACACGTCCTCCACCAGGCCGTCGCTGTGGTGCAACACCAGATGCCCGCGGCCGTAGTCGTCGTAGTCAAAGTTGGTGTAAACGCCCGAGTTGCTCTGGTATCGGCCGCGCCAGTTGTCGTAGAACGAGTATTCCTCATAGTCTACCGACAGAATGTCGTACTCGCCATAGCCCTCGTTGACCGCCACCAGTCCCCACGTGCCCCAATAGCGCTCGCTGTAATAACGGTCACCGCACGAACTCACGCATAGCGCAAGCACGCCCAGCAACATCAGTGTATAAATCTTTTTCATAGCGGTATGTTTTTTTATGTTATTATTTCTATTGATGCCTTGCATTATCCAGAGTAAATGCAACAGGCGCTCTTGGTTGTTAGACGCAAGAGCGCTCTGTTGGTTTAATTTCATCACATTGCGATGCGATTACTTGTTCTTGAGCAGGTCGCGAATCTCGCCCAGCAGTTTCTCTTCGTTGCTGGGTTCGGGAGCGGGAGCAGGTTCCTCTTCTTTCTTCTTGGTAATCTTGTTGATAGCCTTGATAACCAAGAAAATACTCAGAGCAATAATCAGGAAGTCCACCACATTCTGGATAAATGTGCCATAGTTCACGGTAGCATCGCCCACCTGAGCCTTCAGACCGTTGAAGTCCGTTCCGCCGGTCAGCATACCAACGCATGGCATAATCACATCGTCGACCAGAGAGCTCACAATCTTGCCAAAGGCACCGCCGATGATCACACCGACTGCCATGTCCATCACATTGCCCTTCATGGCAAATTCCTTAAATTCTTTAATAAAACCCATAATAGTTAAAAATTTATGTTATTAATAAAATCAGTAGTATCACTAATTGTGTCAACTATTAAACATTCTTAATTGAGCCATTTCTGACGCAATTTTCGCTTAGATAATCAACCTTTTCCGAAAAAAAGTATTACTTTTGCAATCGGAAAACTGAGAGCGGTTTTTTCGACCAAAACTCTTAGTCTTTGCAAAGATACAAATTTTTAATTAAAAATTATAATTTTTTTAACAACTTATTCATTAATTCATCATTATGGGCAAAATTAAAATCGGTATTAACGGTTTCGGTCGCATTGGCCGTTTCGTGTTCCGCTCTACTTTCGAAGAAGCTAACGTGAACGACGTGGTCGTCGTGGGTATCAATGACTTGCTTCCTGTTGACTACATGGCTTACATGCTCAAATATGACACCATGCACGGACAGTTCAACGGCAACATCGAAGTCGATGCCGAAAAGAACGAACTCATCGTGAACGGTAACCACATTCGCGTAACGGCCGAGAAGGATCCCGCCAACCTCAAATGGGACGAAATCGGCGCTGAATACGTAGTTGAATCTACAGGTCTGTTCCTGGCTATGGACAAGGCTGAGAAGCACATCCAAGCCGGTGCCAAGTACGTTGTCCTCTCTGCCCCCTCAAAAGCAGGCGAAGACGGTCGTCAGGCCGATATGTTCGTGTGCGGCGTGAACACCGACAAATATGCCGGTCAGCAAATCGTTTCTAACGCTTCTTGCACCACCAACTGCCTCGCTCCCGTGGCTAAGGTGCTCAACGACAAGTTCGGCATTGAAACCGGCCTCATGACCACCGTTCACTCTACCACTGCAACCCAGAAGACCGTTGACGGTCCCTCGATGAAGGACTGGCGCGGTGGCCGTGCTGCCGCAGGCAACATCATCCCCTCTTCAACCGGTGCTGCTAAGGCTGTGGGCAAAGTCATTCCCGAACTCAACGGCAAACTCACCGGCATCTCGATGCGCGTTCCCACCCTCGACGTTTCGGTTGTTGACCTCACCGTCAACCTCAAGAACCCCGCAACTAAGGAAGACATCTGCAAGGCTATGAAAGAGGCTTCTGAAGGCGAACTCAAGGGCATCCTGGGCTACACCGACGAGGCTGTCGTTTCAAGCGACTTCCTGGGCGATCCCCGCACTTCAATCTTCGACGCCAACGCCGGCGTTTACCTGACCGACAAGTTCGTCAAGGTTGTTTCGTGGTACGACAACGAGATTGGCTACAGCCACAAGGTGGTCGACCTCATCAAGATCATGAAGAAATACAACGGTTAATCACTCGCACTCGCGCGATTAACTTTACCAATCACACGCCTTGGGCTTCCCCATCGGGATGCCCAGGGCTTTTTTATGCCCCCCCATCTGATTGAAAAGAGTTGTCAGTTGGGAGTTGTCAGTTGTCGGTTGTCGGTTTTCAGTTATCAGTTGTCGGTTTTCAGTTTTCAGTTGTCAGTTGTCAGAGAACTCGGAGGTCTCGGAGAAGTCGGAATGACTGTGGGAAGGGTGGGAAAAATGTCAAAGAGCGAGGTGGTGGTGCGGGCTGCGACGGGAGTCGCAGCATAGGAGAGACCGGGGGCGGTGCTGACGGCGTGGGGAGTGATGACTGAGGACTGATGAGTGATGAGTGAGGACTGAGGAGTGATGGCTAAGTTCACAAACGAAGTGCAAGAAAATATTCTTTTTTAAAACAAAAAATA
>CAMKGM010000072.1 GCA_946412245.1 uncultured Bacteroidales bacterium | reverse complement strand
AAGGCAACCCTGATATATACAGCCTACTCCAGCAGTATGGCCGCGAGGATCTGGCCAAGCGCTTTGCCCAGCAGCTACGTGCATTATACACTGGCACCGACTATGCAACCCATAAGCCTTGCACGATGGTTGACAAGTTAGTGGAGGAACTTGAGCACCCGGAATTATTGTTAATAAAGAAATAAAGGAGGATAGAAGATATGTGGGCAGATAATGAGACAAATGAAGACCTGTTGGGCTATCAAGTTCATGCAGACCTTCTGAAAGAGGTGGTTCTTGATTCAACCATGCTCCCAATTACCATAGGAATATTCGGTGATTGGGGTTCAGGGAAGAGCAGTCTGATGCTCTTGATGAAAGAGGGCATTGACCAATGGATGAAAGAAGAAGCCAATAAAAAGGAAAAAGTTGCTCAGATACAGTTTAACAGTTGGCAGTTTGAAAACTATGAAGACACTAAGCTCACACTGATAGATACCGTACTGACAGCGATAGAAAAAGACCTAAAGAAGAAGCAAGGCGTCATTAAAAACGGAGTTGACTTCTTGAAGAAAATCAAGTACTTGAAGCTTGGTGTGTTCTTTTTGAAGAAGATCGGACAGCAGGTTGTACCCGAAGAACTACTTAAACTTCTGCCCACAAAGGAAGAATGGAAAAAGGAACTTACCGATGACGACGCGAAGTTGCTGATAGAGGAAGTGAGCAAAGGGAATGCTACAAAGTTTATAGAGCGATTCAGAGAGGATTTCGAGAAAATAGTGGTTGGTGCAGATTATCGCTCCGTAATTGTTTATATTGATGATCTTGACAGATGTGAACCTTCAAGGATTATCCAGTGTCTTGAAGCCGTAAAACTGTTCGTGAATGTAAAACGGACTGCGTTCGTGATTGGAGCAGATGAAAGAATCATAGAACATGCTATTGAGGAACGTTACAATCACAAAATAGAGAAGAAGACGATTTCCAGCCCGTATTCTGATTATATGGAGAAGCTGATTCAGTTACCATACAGAATACCACGTTTGTCATATTCAGAACAAGAAACCTATATAACGCTGTTGCTATGCAGCAAAATAGAAGATGAAATTCAATTCAAGACCATACACCAAAAGTTTCTTGATTTCAGAAAGAAGGATAAGCATACCAAGTATAATTTAACTAGCATTCGTCAAGACAACAAGAAGTTGGACTTTGGCGAAGTTGAAGGCTTGTTGCCTATTTTGCCCATCATGACAAAGTTCCTGAACGGCAATCCCCGACAATTGAAGAGATTTCTCAATACATTCGATATGCGTATGAGGATGGCTAAGGTTGCAGGTTTTGAGGGTATTAAGCCAGAAGTACTTGTGAAACTAATGGTGCTAGAATATAACAGCGTGCTTAGAGAGAACATTGATGACTTATATAGTCGTCAGAAAAGCAATGGGTTTGTGGGTGATATGGCTGATGCGGAGAAACAATCAAAGGCGGGAAGATTGACAAGCGAGAGTTGGACAACACTATGGAATAAACCAGAAGCCATGTTGTGGTTGGCTGCACCCCCATCACTTGCCAATGTGAACTTACAGGATTATTTTTGGATTTCACGAGAGGCTTTGAAGGTGGAAACCCCTGTGGAGAACAAGGTATCGAACATCGTGAGAGCAGCATACATTCGACTAAAGAAAAATCAGACCGTGAAAGCCATGAAGAGTGCTCTTGTTGGTGAAATAAGAAACTTCACCAGAGAAGAGAAGGATATGATGGTCATGCTATTGCATCAGGAACTTGCCGAGGATATCAATTCTGGGGTAATAACCCGATTTTTGAATGCTGACGAGAATTGCGAGATGGTTTCATCACTCTCTCTGTTAAAAATGCTGTTTGAAGGCATTGAAACATCAAAACTACCAGCCACATACGCACAGTTTCTGAAAAGAATGAAAGGAAAGGCAGACTGTAAAAAGTATATCGAAGATATGGAAAAAGGTACAAGTCTTAAAAATGCTTTGAAATAATGGGAACATCACAATCACATTCGCTTAAGACAACGCCCCAATGGTCAGCGGCCAAGAAAGCTATGACCAGTGTAATTAAGGATCATGGCAATGCGCAAAAGCAATCACGACTGATGACTGCTTTTGGAACAGCTCTCAGTGACGGCTTGTACAGAGGAGGCAACAGAGGCGGTGGTGGCTCGTTTGGTCAGGCTGGTTCTCGTGCCTTGGGAAATGTCGTTCAATTCATTTCGGATGTCAGGTCTTTAGGCATTGGCGGTGCTATCGACAGCTTAGGACTGCCACAGGAAGAGCAGCCTCAGACTCCCAGAGAGTTGATAAGAGTCATATGTGGACTGACTTCAGCAGATTCGGATGCTCTACACGATGATGAAGCCGCAGTGGAAGCACAAGAGAAACTGCTCTCCATGATTTTTGAACAATGCGACAGCCTGGCAGATATTGAGACACTGCTTCAGCAAGCTGACGAAGATACAATTGACGGTTGGATACTTGATTTTGAGGTTGAGTATATCATGGAATATATGGGAGGCCTCTTCCAAAGCCACATTTTTGATAAGAATGCTACCCCGGAGACTGTATGTAATGAGATAAAACAGTGGCTGCGTTCGGAACTGGATAATCGTTTGGCTGATGAGATGCACCACATTAATGTTTTCTCTCCAGAAGGGAAAGCCTATATTGATACGTTAACCGCAAGAATCCTGGATATATGGCAGTAGTAGAGGTAAATATCAGTTATCAGCATAGTGCAGATCCCGCAAAGTTTGGGCAGTATAGCCTTTCGCTTACGGACAATGCCGGTCAGACAAAGGACGTTGAATTGAAATTCAATTTTGATGATTTGTGGCGTATTGCCCGCGATACATCATCAGTGGCATTTGACTTTCTTGTGTTTGCGATGTCGGTTTACAATGCAGACAGGGCTGTGAGCCGTGCTAAGTATTCGGAAGAGGGTTGGAAAAGGAACATCCATTTGAGAGTGCCGGTAGTGAATGTCGCTGCGATGGAAAGAGGATTGGAGAGCTTCCGTAGTGCAGTTGTTTTTTTGACTGGGGATGTATGGAATATTGAGTTTGTTCAAGCTGCCCCCTATAACTATGCACCACCTCGCATACAGTTTGAGAATCTTCAGGACTATGACAGAGTGTCGCTATTCTCTGGTGGATTAGATTCTTTGATTGGGTTTATAGATGGTTGTGTACAGTTGCCGGCCGGCAAGAAAGTGCTGCTAATCTCACATGCTGAACTTGGCAAAGAAGGCAAAGACCAAACAAGAATCCTAAGACGATGCGAGCACAACGGGTTGTTTAATGGTCAATATGATAGAGCATTTATCAGTGCAGGACTAAAACTGCATAGAGGAAATACGTTGGAAACCGAAGCAACGTTCCGTGCAAGATCGATACTATTTTTTGCGGCAGGGATTTATTGTGCGAGTGCAATCTCCCCTAATAAGTCTTTGATCATTCCTGAGAACGGAACCATTTCGTTGAATATACCATTAGATAAGGGTAGAAGAAGCGCCTGTAGTACTAGGACAACGCACCCTGTGTTCTTGCGTAGATTACAATCAGCTTTGAATTCCATTGGAATCCAGAACACATTAGAGAATCCCTATCAGCTGAAATCAAAAAAGGATATGGTTGATGATTGCTGCCAGGATGCAGCACGAAAGAGAGCGTTAGTGCTTTTATGCTCAGAGTCGTGCTCTTGTGCCAAGCGTTCCCATAAACGTTATTGGAATCGGAGGAACGTGCTGAACTGAGGGACTTGTTTGCCTTGCATGTATAGAAGAGTGTCCTTGTCAGGTGTAAATGAGTTGAGAAATGAACAGTATGGACTGGACGTATTTACTCCAGCAGAGATTCAGATTACCCGTTCGGATATCAAACGAAATCGAGACTTCAAATCACTTCTCTACTTTTTGAGGAATCGTTGCAGACGAGAGGTTATAGAAACGGAACTGATTGCCAATGGTATTACAGGAAAAGCAGAGGTGGAGGCTTATACGGACTTTGTAATACATTCGTATGACCAAGTAAAAGACTGGATTCGGACAAATGCCAATGCGGATATAAGGCAACGAGCAGGAATATGATAGATACACATTGCCATTTTGACATGATACCCCATCCCGAGGCGTATTTGAGGCAACGAGAGCAAGCCGGGGATATTGTGATTGGCATGACTAATCTGCCATCGCATTTTAAGATGGGGTTCCCGCACGTGAAAGGATATAAACATATCCGATTAGCTTTGGGACTGCACCCTTTGTTGGCATCGGAAAATAAGAACGAGTTGTCATTGTTTAATTGCCTTCTTGACCAAACGTCCTATATCGGAGAAATTGGACTAGATTTCTCAAAAGAAGGATTGTCAACAAAGGATGATCAAGTTTTCGTATTGAGAAAGTTACTAGCAAAGTTAGAAAGCAAGAAGAAAATAATCAGCGTTCATTCAAGGAAGGCCGAGAAGGAACTGTTCGATCTTTTGTGTGAATACAACATTAATAATGTAATTTTCCACTGGTATTCTGGCCCCATTGACTTAATAACTTCCATCATTGCTAAAGGTTACTATTTTTCTGTCAATGAAGCCATGACTGTATCAAAGAATGGTCAGAACATTATTGATAGAATTCCACGAAACAGAATCCTTACAGAATCAGATGCTCCATTTAATAACAAAGCGGATATCATGGAAGCACAATTTAACATGCATATTACCGAAAATGAAGTCAAAAAGAATTTTAATGAATTACTTTCAAAAATCATATGAATTATGAATGACATTATGATAAAATAGAAAGGAACTAATATATGACAACAGAATCATTATCAAAAATAGTAGAGCAGTCACTAAACAGTGTATCGCTACAGGATATAAAAGATGCAAAGAAGAGACCAATAAAGGATCAAATCCTCGCACTTCTTAAGCTTGTGACAGGAGACGTTGTAGGTGCCGTAGAATCAGAGATTCAGGCAATTACCAACTATAAAGAGAGCGAGTTCTTTCGTAAATATACTTGTTACTTGTATGAACTTGTTGACACCACTCCCGAAGAGAGACATAAGTTCTGCCACGAAATCCAAGAAAAGGCAAAAGATTTCTCTGGAAATGTAATTATGGGGATGGTTGATAGGCTGGATAATATCAACAAAGAGACAATATTAGCGAGATTGACAATTGCCAAAATACATGAATTCATTAGTATTGAGGATTTCTTTCGTCTTTGTTCTATGCTTGAAAGAATTCCATATATTGATTTAAAAGAACTTCCACGCTATAAGGAGCCTTTTTATGATGTGAGCGGTGATACGGAGTTACTTTACTCAACAGGTGCTTTGATTTTACAGACACTTGACGCTAATGGTTCTAACAAGTACATACTCTCTGTGCTTGGTGAAAACCTTCTGCGATGGGGATTTGGTATTAATCTTAAAATGCAACGTGAACAAGGAACGAATGTCACGTTAAATTATGCAACAAATGATGATATTGATGAAATATTTAATGAAAAAATAAAAGCGACACGTCCCCAATTTAAGGATGGAACGTTGTATTTCCCAGATGGGACAACACCTGGAGCTGTAGATGATAACAGCCAGTTTTTTTATGATTTATCAAGAGGTAAGTAATTATTCGGTCGGTATATCATAAGGGTGAAACAAAATTTAGGACCATTAGAAATAATCACACAACAACATGACAATCAAGCAATTACAACGAAAACACAGTATGTCTCATGCAAAACTTTAGGCGATTAGCTATACGCAGTTAGATGTAGGAGATGACATCAATCACCAAGCCTACCATGAACCAATTGATCCCCACTGATAACTATAGAATTCAGTCGTATTCGATTGACGATTAAGACTATCTCCACGTAGAAAACGACTAATCTTATCTCAAAGTGAGGGCGAGGGATAGAAACAATAGTAAGAACTTCAGTGTTTCATGAGGTATATGTATTGCTACGAACATAGTTGTAAACCAGTCCGTTTAGGTAGTTGTTGTGCAAGCAAAAGTGATTCAAACTCGTTTGATTTTGCTCAAGAGAAACCTACCAACGTCAAAGCAGAAAATTTTCATTTTCTGTTTTTTTTCACTCAAAATTACTTCTATGTTAGAAAAAAACACTAATTTTGCAAATGGAAGTTAAGCCATATACAGGCAAAACGACCACAAAATATTGGTAATAAGAAGCGTTTTGCTTTTACTTGTAGTAGAAAACGTGGGAAATTTTCTTAAAGACGCAAGTATGGCTGAGCGGTTCTCACGCTATAGCGTGGGCTGCAATCCCCATATCTTCGTCTACTGGTTTTCCTACGACCATCTACTAAAGTGTGGCAATTCAGTTCACGCTTTTTTGTTCATCTAATAGCCATTGTGAACTGCAGCGGCAAGAAGTATCTCATGAAACAGAAGTTTGTAACATTTCTCATTCTGGCATTTTTCTCATTTATCAGTAATGCACAAATCACTACCTATGATGATTTTAAATCATCTTCCGAAGACCTTCTCATCTACAAAAATGCAAAAAAAGACAAAATTGATTATGAAAAGACGGCTCTAGCACTTGCGAACTTTTATCCATTAGACAAGCACAACGCTGTCTCGCACTCCATAGTCTATGAAATACCCGGAAAAACAAAAGACCAAATTTACGTTGAAGTTAACAACTGGTTTATCCATTCATTTGGCAGCGGAAAATCAGTAATTCAACTTAATGATAAAGAAGCCGGTTGTATTATAGGCAAAGGTTACGTAGATGCACTTGGAACAAACACGGGCTTTTTTAACAAGAGTGACGCAGCTGCTTGGGTAATCATGCGCATTGACATCAAAGATGAAAAAGCACGGGTAATTGCAACAATTCAATCATATGAAGTAACAAAGTCAACAGGCGCAGGGTTAATGATGCTTGGTGCCAAACCCCAAGCATCACGCATTGTTGAATACATACCTAACGAGTGCTTTCCTTACACAAAAAAAGAAAAGGGAACTGGCGCAAAGGCATTAACACTAGCCCATTGTTGGATTGTTACAATGTTCGACCAACTTAACGACGCTGTCAATAATGGCATTACAGGACTAGAGGATGACGATTTCTAAAACAAATCGTTTTTAGGAAAATGGCGGTTACCGTAATCAGGGCAACCGCCATCGTTCTTTTGTGGCAATTTATATAGTCATAACTCTCTTCAGGACAGGAAATATTGTATTTACAAGCCTGGGTGCAGCGTGCCATTGATGGTGCTTTTGCAGAATTATTGCTAACTTTGCGGCAAAATCATTAAGATTGTAGTATGATAAAGAATATAGTTTTTGACCTGGGCGGGGTTATCTTCAAGATTGATAAGCATCAGGCCATCAAGCGATTCAATGAGGTAGGCTTTGCCGACGCGGCAAGTTATCTGGATGCGTTCGCGCAGGTGGGCATCTTCGGTGAACTGGAGGGCGGTGCCATCACAGCCGAGCAGTTCCGCGACCGCTTGAGCCAGTTGGCTGGCAAGCCAATGACTATGGAGGACTGCGCCCGTGGCTGGCAAGGCTACTTTGTCGAACTGCCACAGCGCAACCTGGACAAACTCGTTGAGCTGCGCCGCCGTGGATTCAGACTGAGCCTACTGAGTAACACCAACCCCTTCATGATGCAGTGGGTGCGTAGCGATGCGTTCGACGGTCATGGCCATGGCATCGGGCACTACTTCGACGCGCTCTATCTCAGTTACGAGATGCGTGTCATGAAACCCGACAGGCGCATCTTTGAGATGATGCTAGAGGCTGAGCACGCAGTGCCCAACGAGACCGTATTCATTGACGACAGCTCACACAATGTCAAGGCTGCAGCGGCACTGGGCATGCACACGCTGCAACCCGACAATGGCGGTGACTGGCACACAATGCTCGAAGACTTAATCGAACAGTGCCGCCAGACTACTACTTCTTGATGGTGTCAGAGTTTTGGTTGTAAGCCTTGGCCACGCACTTCCACTCGCCATTCATTTTCATCAACAACAAGTAGTCGGTGAAGTCGATGCGCCCGCCCCACTTCTCCTCGAGCACGCGCACCACAGCCACGGTTTCCTCAACCGAAACGACATCGATGCGAGCCTTGAAATCGGCGCCAGCACCAACCGTGTCGACGTTGTGGTAGAACTGCTCGATGGAGCCATGCTCCAGTTCACCGTCCAGATAGCCGAAGAGCACGGCATCGCCGGTAAACAAGTCTTTGGCATACTTGCTGTTGCCCTCGGCAACGCTCTTGACAAACTTCATGGCGGCAGCTTCGACGGCTGCATACTCAGCAATAGATGATCTCATTGTAGTTAAATGTTTGGTTAATAATTCTGGCACAAAATTAGACACTAATACCGAATGCCACAAGTACCGAAAAATTTTTCAGATACTGAATTATTTTTCGATATACTCACATTCTCGGACAATATTGCTATCTTTGCAGCCATAATATCAAAACGCAAACTCAATGTATAAACGTAAGATTCCTGTTGACCTCAGTTGCCCTCTGCGACTGACTATCAGCCTGATTGACTCGAAGTGGAAGTCATGCATACTTGACGAACTGCGCCACAAGGCCATGCGCCCCAGCGAGTTGCACAAGGCTCTGCCCGAGGCCACGCCCCGTGTTCTCGATTTGCAGTTGAAAGAAATGGTTGATGATGGCCTGGTGACCAAGACCATCTATCCCGAACTGCCACCACGCAGCGAGTATGCCATCTCGCCACTGGGCATGACTCTGATTCCCATCATCGATGCCATGCTGCAATGGGGCGAGGAGCACCAAGAACTATTTGAGAAGAAATATGGCAGCCCCGACTAAATGCTATGGACGAGGAAAACTCACTAGAGGACGTCTCCACCAAGTTAATTATCAAGAAAACAAACTGAAAAAACAACAATAAATTATGTCCAAACCGACCAACAAACAAGAACTCATTGCATCGATGCAAGAGGGCTACACAAAACTCAATGACCAAATCAACAAGATGGGGGCTGATGTTGCTGCTGCTCCATTCAGTTTTGCAGCCGACCCCAAGAAGTGTGGTGTTCGCTGGGCCTACGACCATTGCCTTCGCGACCTGCTGACCCATCTCTATGAATGGCAGGTTCTGATGCGTGTGTATGTGCAGAACATCCGCGAGGGTCATCCCAAGGATTACCTGCCCGACGAGTACCGCAAGAATTATCACGAGATGGACAAGATGCTGGTAGAGAGACACCAGAGCACCAGTCTGGCCGAGGCCAAGAAACTTCTCGCAACGACTCATCAACAGATGATTGACCTGGCTAAAAGTTTCAGTGATGAGGATTTGTTCTCCAAGGGTGTGTTCAAGACCACCTACACAACCACCATGGCAGCATACTTCGAGAGCGTCACAACGAGTCCTTACTCGCAAGCGACCAAGTTGCTGAAGACGCACCAAAAGAATCACCAAGCACAAAGCAAGTGAGGCGGCCACAAGTTCAGTTACTGAGCCGCCGTCTCAAATCATGCAGATTCTCATATTGTCCGTGTTGTCTTCCAAAAAATCACACAGACAAATGCTGAAAACTTTGTAGAAAGCAATCATGATCTCGACATAGCCACAAGGCTTCTCAGGAACGATTGAGTGCCCGATTGAACGCGCCAACGAAGCCCAAGATGTGCTGGTCGGCCTGATTGCCACGCTCAGCCCGAAGTGACCCACCACCATGCACACATGCATCATCAAGAACAGGGCGAAAAAATTTTTTCGCCCTGTCCTCTTATGGGTTGGGAATTAATGTGTAACTTTGCACTCCACTTATAGACCTAGCAAACTATGGAAGTAATACAAAGTTTCACCATCGACCACACCCGCCTCAAGCCAGGCATCTACATCTCACGCGAGGATAAAGGTTTCACCACCTTCGACCTGCGCATCACCGAGCCCAACAAGGAACCCGCTGTCGCTCCTGCCGCCATGCACAGCCTGGAGCACCTCATGGCCACGTGGTTTCGCAACAGCAGGGCCAAAGATGATGTGGTCTACGTGGGGCCGATGGGCTGCCTGACGGGCATGTACATCATCATGACGGGGGCATACACCGCCGAGGACATGCGCGGACTCACCATCGAGTGCCTCCAGTGGATTCTGACACAGACCGAAGTTCCTGCCACGCGACCCGAGGCTTGTGGCAACTATCTGCTCCACGACCTGCCCATGTGCAAATGGGAGAGCGCCCGCTATCTCGACCGTCTGCAGCACGACTTCCACAGCGAGTACACTAAGTTGCAGATTGTCCTCGACGACGGCAAGGTCTTTGCCGACGCGTAATCGCCGTCTCTGCCACACAGTGTGGTTGCAGCAGCAATTCAAGATAATCAGCAAAAGAGAACTACATGATCAGAGAGTATATTGTCAGACCTTCGACCTTTAGATTTGAAGATTCGCACCCATGGGTTGTCGTTAATAACTTGTGTGACACAATCATGCGCGAGTTGAGACTTCTGGGCGAAGACTATACAATAAGCAATGGAGTTGCCGTTCACAAAACAGCAGTTATAGCCCACAATGTGACCATCAAACCACCGGCAATCATCTCGGCCAACTGTTTTGTTGGAGCAAATTCATATCTGCGAAATGGAGTTTATCTTGCACCAGGCGCAAAAGTTGGCATCAGCTGTGAAATCAAGACCTCGGTGTTGCTTGAAGGCTGTGCCGTGGCTCATTTCAACTTTGTGGGCGACTCCATCATTGGGCACGATGTGAACATTGAGGCCGGTGCCATTGTAGCCAACCACTATAATGAGCGTAAAGACGACACGGTCTATGTCAACATTGACGGGAAACGTGTCTCAACGGGGCTTCACAAATTTGGCTCGCTGGTGGGCGACGACTGCCGCATTGGTGCCAATGCTGTGCTTTCGCCAGGCACTTTGCTCAAGCCCCAAACCATCGTCAAGCGTCTGGAACTGGTTGAACAAGACCCGCAATCATGCGACATGTAGTCTAAAAATGTTCGCCAAACAAAGGTTGACAGAAAGAAAATACCCACCCTTGCTGCAAAAGTCAACGACAAATGTTTTTTAGAGAATAATCTATTTAAGTTTCTAAAGCAAATGAAGACCAATCTCAAACAAACAAAATGGAGTTACTCCATTTTCTTGGTACTCGCAATGCTCAGTTCCACTCTGCTGAGCAGTTGTGACGAGGATAATGGATTGCCGTACTACGACGAAAACTCGCTCGACTTACCCTACATCTTCTCCGAGGGGTACCAAGACCAAATCCAATACCCCTATGAGCTGGCAACGCCGCTGACCGACTGGCTGTCGCTAGTGCGCGACGACGTGCGGGTGTGCAAACTCAGCATCCCCGGCACCCACGATAGCATGACCGGCATGGGATTCTACACCCCGGCTGTCAAGTACTTCTCCAACATCATGGCCATCAGCCAGGTCTCAACGTTTGCCGAGCAGATGTCGTGTGGCATTCGTTTCTTCGACTTCCGCCCCGTGGTGGCTATCGACACCCTGGCCAGCCAGCCCGAAGACCGACAGATCCTGCGCCTAGCGCACGGCTTTACCGAGGTGGATGTGACACTTGAGCAGTCAATCGACTGGATGCAGCAGTTCCTCAATTCGCACCCCACAGAGTTCTTCATCGTCAAGATACAAGCCGACAATGGCATGGAGAGCCAGCAAAACTGGTCAATCCTGCTCAACAAGGTGCTCTCGATGCCCAAATACAGAGGACTGTTTGTCGAGAGTTGGCATCCCGACATCACAGTGGGCGAGATGCGAGGCAAGATATTGTGGCTCAGTCGCTACGACCTACGCCCGGTCAACCCTGCATTCCACTACCCCGTTGCCTACTGTGACTGGCCCGATGAGGACCCCGATGTCGATGAGGAGGTACACCCCGATCAACAGCGCAGTTGCGCCATCTACAACATGGAGGATCAGAGCATCAAAGCCACGCTCTACAAGCAAGACTACTACAAGACAACGAGCGAGAAGCGCATGGCAACCAAGATTGCTACCGTGCTCGACATGATGAAGAGCGCGCGCGAGGCTACTGCCAGCGACGAGAACATCTGGATTGTCAACCACTGCTCGGCTTATACCGAGGTCTCGGCACGAGGATATATCACCAACGCCTCGAACCTGCACCCCAAGGTGATCGAAGACCTGCTCGCCAATGAAGGCACAGTGGGCATTATGCCCATGGACATGTCGTGCCACGACTACGTGCACTGCATCATCAACGGTGGCACTCCCTACACCAGCGACTATCTCTACGGCTTCTATCCGCGCAGTCAGTCGTTGACCAACCTGCTGGTCATGTCGAATCAGAAATTTTTTAAATAACCAACATGTTCTTGTATCGTTATGAAACAGTTTAGACATCATATCTCACAGTTTTGTCGTGTGGCGATAGTGGCCGCGGCAATTGCGCTCGTGTCACCTGCCATAGGCGCACAAGAGAACAAGAATCTGAAGCTTCACAGCCAGAACGGCATGTTGAACCACCTTGCCGTGGGACTCCAGACGGGCTTGGGCGGCACCGGCATCGATGTAGCGATGCCCCTGCACCGCGTGGTCACTGTGCGTGCCGGCATCGTGGGCAATGCCGTGGGTGACATTAAGTTCAAGGCTATCAACACCGCAAGCGATATCACGCAGATGCAACTCGTCGAGGACGATGCCATCAAGCAGGCCAAGATGACCGACAAGGTGGAACTCGCTATCAAACCTCGCTTCTGGAATGCGTTTGTCATGGCTGAGGTACACCCCTTCCCGACACCATTCTATTTCTCAGCAGGTCTCTTTGCCGGCAACCGTACCTTTCTGCACTTCCGCAACACCAACGATGGAGCACTGCAATCGCTCTACGATGCCAATCAAAAGGTTGAAGACTACAATACCCTGTATCACACCAACTATCCACCAGTGGGCCTCAAGTTTGGCGACTATGTGTTCACCGCCGACGAGAACTACAACATCGACGTGAAGATGAAAACATGGGCTGTGAAACCCTATCTGGGCATCGGCTTCGGGCAGAGCATGGCATGCCACCACCGCTTGAGTGTCGCCGTAGATGCCGGTCTCCTGTTCTGGGGCTCACCGCAATTTGTGTTCAACAACGGCAAGAAAATCAAATCGACCTCAAAGGAATCGGGCATCACACACTTTATCTCATGGTTCAGTGCTTATCCCATGATACAAATTCGCCTAGCCTACAAGATATTCTGACGCGCCACGACATCACAACAGCCAACAGAAGGCGAACATATTTTCAAACAAAAACGCACGACGTTTACAGAATTTTTTATACTTTTGCAGCCAAATTAAAGTCTATTTTTGTATATTTAACTTAATTTTCTGATTATGAAGAAATTATTTTTGACACTTGTTGTAGCAACTCTGTTTGCTACTACTGCATTTGCTCAAGATGCAAAGAGTTATCGTGGCTTTACCGACCTTAGTTATACGCTTGGCGTAGGCGAAAAGAGTGAGGACTTTGATCGATTCACACTTTCAACAACACACGGCTATCAACTGGACGACATGTTCTTCATCGGTGCTGGTGTGAGCTTTGAATATGTTCGCGATTTGGCCGCATCGTTGGTTCCCATCTATGCCGATGTTCGTATGGACATGCCCATTCGCAACAGAAGCATCAAGCCCTTTGTTGATGCCAAAATCGGCTACGCTGCAGGTCAAATCGATGGTTTCTATTTCGCTCCTACCATCGGTATTCGCGTCCCTGTCAAGTTTGTCAAGGCTATGAATTTTGGCCTCGGTTACAAATTGCAGAAAATTCAGGATGCCAGCACAAACACCAATGCCATCACTTTCAATGTTGGAATTGAATTCTAAATAAAAGACATCATCTGTAAGTCATCAAGCGGTTGGTTTACCTTTGCAGTAAATCAACCGCTTTGCTTTATTACACTCGACTTTCAGCATTAATCGGAAGAGGGTGGGTCAAAATGAATTGCCAGACAATTTCAATATCTCGGCAGTGGACGAATATGTGAAAACACCTGAAGACAAGCCGACAATCGGTCTGCTGTTATGCCGTTCTAAGAGTGACACAAAGGCGAGTTTTGCCCTGCGTGGTATAACACAGCCATTAGGCATCGCCGAATATGAGACTCAGAAACTATTTGCCGATGTGGCCTCAACACTACCACAGATTGAAGACATAGAACAGGCAACTGATGAATAACAATAGTCTCAAAAACAAGCGCAGATAGAGAAAAAAGCATACCTTTGCGGTGAAATCAGAACGATAAATCGGAATTTATTGAACTATTGAGTGTCCTTCGGACAGAAATCTTACAAATCTGTACAAATCTAGCAAATCAGTTGAACCTGACGCATCTGCCATTCGGTATGCTTATTTATTTCAGTCCCTTAGGGACTTTACTCAGAATGGTATCACCGAGACCCAAAGACACTCACGTGAAAAATTTCTCCAAAAGGAGTGATTTTCTCAGATTTTATTTGTACCTTAGCCATGTCATTTATGATTTTGCTTGTCTTAATTTGCAGCACTAAGGTAAGTGAAAAAATGGCATGACAAAATCCTGTCCAACTTTTTGTTGCTCAGTAATTTATAATGATAACTAAACTAAAGTGCTGCGGAATTTAGGTTATGGACAATTACGACGAGGGTTATCTGCGTATAGCTGAAGAAAAGCTTGAGGGAATCTATAACCTGGCATTGGAACGTGCCAGAAAGACAGTACCGGAAGCTGAGTATGTCATTGACGCAAGAACGATGGATGACTATATCACAAAAGTGTGGGATTATCCTGGAACTTGGTATGTAAATTTTTCGCTTCCGGCTGGCTTTGACAGCGTGGAAGCATTGATCGAAAGTCTTGCCTCGGAAACTGTAAAGTATTACCTTAGCAAGAGATCATCATAGATTTAGTGCTTAAATCAGAAGAAACTGTTCTCAGAGAGTTTTAGGCAAATTCCAATTTAGCGGATTAATGGAGTGTCCTTCGGACAGAAATCTTACAAATCAGTACAAATCTAACAAATCAGTTGAACCTAACGTACCTGCCACTTGGTATGCTTATCGATTTTAGTCCCAGTGAGTTATATTCCACTAGTCTGGTGTTATTGACAAAGTGAAGCTGCTTTAAGAGATATTTTGTGAGATTTGGATAGATTTGTGAGATTTCTCGCGAAGCGACTCCTAAAAAGTAAATTCCAATTTATCGGTATCGTCTTTTACACCATAGAGCGGTTGATTTATCTTTGCGGTAAATCAACCGCTTAACTTATGGCTATATCACTGACAATAGACGGAGCGCAGGTCGCGCTGAAGAAAGGCTCGTCAATCGAACTTCGAAGCAAGCCCAAGATGACTACCAACGACTGATGAACAACAAAAGTCCGAAAAACAAGCGCAGGTAGCGGAAAAATGCCTACCTTTGCACTCAACAGTAACTGTCGAAAAACTTAGTCTATTATGTTACCTTTTGTAGGCCTGCTCCTGTGGACTTGCGTCATTATCGCTATTTCCATCATTTTAGGACTAATAGGAGTCCTAATTGCACTGCTGTTAGCAAAGA
>CAMKGM010000071.1 GCA_946412245.1 uncultured Bacteroidales bacterium | reverse complement strand
GTCTTCCATCATTTATCTGCCACTAATAGAAAAAACACATTGTTTGATTTGTTCCAATTTGTAAGATTTTGATAAACCGCTCACGCTCAGCAATCAGTGAGCAAGCTCACATTGCACTCGCTCACTCGCGGTTTTCTCGCGCGCCAACGCGACTCCCGTTCGGTTGCAAGCCCAGCGATTTCTGCGCGAAGCGCTCTCCCACCACCCCCACGCTCATTGACATTCTTTCCCATTTTTCCCACCCTTCCCACACGATTCACCCTTCCCACACTTCCCAGTATTAACAAAACCATTCTGTGGGCTTCTCATTCTTTATAAAAGAGTGAATTTTATCAACTATGAATCAAAATAAATGCTAAAAAGGTTGACAACGCCTTCTTGATGTTGTATTTTTGCAGAAATTTTTATTAAATCCCTTTTGGGAAATGCTGCCGAGCATGCTTGGTGGCGACTAAATGTAACTTTATTATGGCTAAACAAACTGCAAAGAAACCCGTGCAGCCCTCGAAGGCACCGAATCGCTCTATGAGCAAAAGTATTTTCCCTCTTGACAAAATCAATTTCATTATGATTGCTTGCAGCTTGGCACTCATCGTGATTGGCTTCTTGCTCATGACGGGTAGTGCCAACACCGGCGACACTTTCAATAACGACATCTTCAGCACGCGCCGTGTGGTCCTGGGCCCGCTTGTGGCTCTTGCCGGCTTTGTGCTCATGGTGCCCGCCATCATGTATAAGAAAAAGGTTGCCAAGCCCCAGGTTGAAGAAGGCGAGGATACAATCGTAAAAGAATAAGGTGCTATGGATTTATTTCAATCAATAATCATAGCGATTGTTGAGGGCCTGACTGAGTTTCTGCCGGTCTCGTCAACCGGCCACATGATTATTGCCGAGAGTGTGCTGGGCGTGGACACAAGCGATGCCTTTGTGAACGCTTACACCGTCATCATTCAGTTTGGCGCCATCCTCTCGGTGGTGTGCCTCTACTGGAAACGCTTTTTCAGGCTGCAACCCGTGGAACCCGGCGTGACAGGGCTCAAGGCTGCGAAGCAAAAGTATGACTTCTACTGGAAACTGCTGGTAGCCTTCATTCCCGCGGCCCTCATTGGTTTTGCGTTGAAGAAGGTGGGCATCATCGACCAGCTGCTGGGCAGTGTGCTCGTGGTCGCCATTATGCTGGTGCTGGTGGGTGTGCTGCTGCTCTTCGTTGACAAGTGGTTTGATAACAAGAAGGATAAGCCCTTGACCGAGAAGCGCTCGTTCATCATCGGTCTGTATCAGTGCATTGCGATGATTCCGGGCACCTCGCGTTCGTTTGCGACGATAGCCGGCGGTATGCAACAGGGCCTCACACGCAAGACTGCCGCCGAGTTCTCGTTCTTCCTGGCTGTGCCCACCATGGCGGCCGCTTCAGGTTACGAGATGCTCGAACTCATGAAGGACCCCGTGTCGCGCGCACTTCTGGCCGACAACTGGCTGGTGCTGCTCGTGGGTTGTGTGGTGGCGTTCATTGTGGCCATTCTTGCCATCAAGTTCTTCATCAACTTCCTCACCAAGCGCGGTTTCAAGGCCTTCGGCTGGTATCGCATTGCGGTGGGCGGTGTGATTCTGCTCATGTTGGCGTTGGGCAGCAATTTGCAAATGGTGGACTAAGTCTGCCTTTTCTTTAAAAAATAAGTAAATCAACCATATAATTTCACTACTGTGCTCAATCCCATTGAAGGTGAATTGTTCTGCATCGATAAACCTCTGCACTGGACATCGTTCGAGGTCGTAAAACGCATCCGTGCCCGCTTGCGCAAGCACTTGGGCATCAAGAGTGTGCGTGTGGGTCATGCCGGCACGCTCGACCCCCTTGCCACCGGCGTGTTGCTGGTGTGCACCGGTCGCATGACCAAGCGCATTGAGCAGTTGCAGACGGGCATCAAGGAATATGTGGCGGGAATTCGCCTGGGTGCTACCACGCCGTCATTCGACCTGGAGACCGAGGTTGATGCCACCTATCCCTGGCAACACATCACCCGCGAGAGGGTAGAAGAGGTGCTACAGCATCGGTTCACCGGCACCATTGAGCAAGTGCCGCCCAAGTTCAGTGCCTGCAAGGTCGACGGCAAGCCGGCCTATGTGTTGGCACGCAAAGGGCGTGAGGTTGAGATTCGGCCCAAAACGCTCGTCATCGATGAGATTGAGGTGATTGACTGCGGTCTTCCCGCCGAGCCCACACTCACCATTAGGGTGGTGTGCAGCAAGGGTACCTACATCAGGGCGCTCGCACGCGACATAGGTGAAGCCCTGGGCAGCGGGGCGCATCTCACCTCGTTGCGACGCACGCGCATCGGCGATGTGCGTGTGGAGCAGTGCTCTTCGGTCACCGAACTGCTCGAACGCCTTGACGCCGAGGAATATGTCATGCCCGACATGGCCGAGCAGCAACGCATCGAGGCCGAGCGCATCGCAAACCGTGCCCGCGCTAAGGCTTTGAAGGCGCGCAGGCACGAAGATGCCGCTCGCAATTCACAAATAGATTAGAAACATATAATAACAAAATAACACACTACGCATCATGAAACTTTCAGAATTTGACACCCACATGCCGCAGGAACTGATTGTCGATCAGCCTGCTGCTAACCGCGATGAGGCGCGCATGATGGTGCTCCACCGCAACACCGGCGAGATTGAACACTTGGTCTTCAAGGACATCCTCAATTTCTTTGACGAGGACGATATATTCATTTTCAACGACACACGCGTGTTTCCCGCCAAACTCTATGGCAACAAGGAAAAAACAGGTGCCAAAATCGAGGTCTTCCTGTTGCGTGAACTCAATGAGGAACACAAACTCTGGGATGTGCTTGTGGAACCCGCACGCAAAATTCGCATCGGCAACAAACTCTACTTTGGGCTCGATGACTCCATGGTAGCCGAGGTAATCGATAATACCACCTCGCGCGGACGCACACTCCGTTTCCTCTACGATGGGCCGCACGATGAGTTCAAGAAGAACCTTTATGCCCTGGGACACACACCCTTGCCTTACTACATTAAGCGCGAAGCCGTTGAGGAGGATGCCGAGCGTTATCAAACCATCTTTGCACGCAACGAGGGTGCCGTCGTGGCTCCCGCTGCCGGACTGCACTTCAGCCGCGAACTCATGAAACGCCTTGAAATTAAAGGTATTCACGATGAGTACATGACCATGCACATCGGCCTGGGTAGTTACCGCGACATCGATGTCGAGGACCTCACCAAGCACCGCATGGATAGCGAGCAAATGAACGTCTCTGAGGATCTCGCCCTCAAGGTCAATAAGGCGCAGGACGAAGGCCGTAAGATTTGTGCCGTCGGCACTTCAGTGCTTAGGGGACTCGAGAGCACCGTGGGCATGAACGGACACATCAAGCCCTATTCAGGATGGACCAACAAATTCATCTTCCCGCCCTACGACTTCTCAACAGCCCATGCCCTCATCACCAATTTCCACATGCCTTTCTCCATCATGCTCATGATTACCGCTGCTTTTGGCGGTTACGACGCTGTGATGAATGCCTATCAGGTCGCAATCAAGGAGAAATATCGCTTCGGAGCCTACGGCGATGCCATGCTCATCATTGACTGACAAGAATCTTTCTCATAAACAAATCCCGAATCATTTTTGCTTAGTGATTCGGGATTGCTCTATTATGACACTTGCTGTCAGTTATTTCTCTTTTCGGTACATCACAGGCGACTTACCGGTCATCTTGCGGAAGAACTTGCCCAAACTTGACTGGTCGGCAAAGTGGTACTCATAGGCGAGCGATTTCATCGACTTCCCACTCACCATGATGTCTTTCTTAATGTTCGCAACCAGTACCGACGACAAGATTTCCTTGGCCTTGTATCCCGACTTTTGCTTGCATATTTCGCTCAAATACTTGGGCGTGATGTGCAGTTGTTCGGCATAGAATGCCACTTCGTGATGCTCCTTGATGTGAGCGTCAATCAGCGTGATGAAATTCCTGAAATAGGTGTCGCTCATGGTGAAACTTGACGAGCTGAATTCCAACGACTGCATTGCGTTTGAGGCCAGAGTGAGCAGCATCGCGCGGAACTGCACTCCCACCATCTCCCGCTGCTGAGGTTGAGCCATGCAGTACATGTTGAGTTTGATAATCTCCATCATCTTGTTCAGCATCTCCCACTCGGCGTTATCCTCAATGATGTGAACGGGTTGTTCAATTACCTTATGAAGCAACTCAGTGGGGATGCCCACTGTCGCGTCCAGCGCGAATTTGCGATCCATTACCAATACGGTTACTTTGAAATCTTCGCTCGCCATCGTAGCCCTACCATACAGTACATTGCTGAACACAACGCACATGTGAGGTGCCAGTCGCAACCGCTTCATGTTGAACTCTATTTCTGCTATGCCGCTATGGCATAGCATTACTACATCAAAGCGTGTCTCAACCGGAAGCGTCTTGAACTGTTCACTTTTCACATCGGCTATCAAGTAACCGTTTTCTTTGATGAGGTCTATATATGACATGATTAATCTGTTTTAGACTACAAAGATAGCGTTTTTTTTAGAATTATCTCAAATGTTATGGACTTTTTGACTATTTTAGTCCTTTTCACGCTACCGAGATATATTATGGGCAAACTGTCTTGACTTTATGCGGTCGTACTTTTGCCGACGTTTTCTTGCCCAAAATCACGAAATTCATTATTTTTGCACCTCAACACAGCCATTACAGCACAATATGAAGATAGGAAACATCGACTTAGGAGAACGCCCGGTGATGCTCGCCCCCATGGAGGATGTCACTGACCTTTCGTTCAGGACCATTTGCCGTGAGCAGGGGGCCGATATGGTCTACACCGAGTTCGTTTCAGCCGATGCACTGATTCGCAACATCCAGTCCACGGTGCGCAAACTCTCCATTGCGCCAGCTGAACGTCCCGCGGCCATTCAAATCTATGGTAAGGAAATTGACCCCATGGTCGAAGCGGCCAAGATTGCCGAGCAGGCTAACCCCGATGTTATTGACCTGAACTTTGGTTGCCCGGTGAAAAAGGTGGCTTCAAAAGGTGCGGGTGCCGGGCTACTGCGCAACGTGCCGCTCATGCTCAATATCACCCGAGCTGTGGTCAATGCCGTCAAGGTGCCCGTCACTGCCAAGACACGCCTCGGCTGGGATCACAACAGCAAGCACATCGTGGAACTCGCCGAGCAGTTGCAGGACTGTGGCATTCAGGCCCTCACCATACATGGCCGCACTCGCTCCCAACTCTATAACGGTGAGGCCGACTGGACACTCATTGGCGAGGTGAAGAACAACCCGCGCATGAAGATTCCCATCATTGGCAATGGCGACGTCACCACACCACAGCGTTTGGCCGAATACTACGACCGCTATGGCGTAGATGGCATCATGGTGGGTCGTGCATCCATAGGCGCGCCCTGGATTTTCGGTGAGATGAAACGCTATCTCGCCACCGGCGAGACAAGCCCCATTCCCACCCATGAGAAAATGGCGCTCATCAGGCGACAAATCTCCGAGAGCATCAACCGCATCGATGAGTATCGGGGCATTCTGCACATTCGTCGTCACCTGGCAGCCACACCGCTGTTCAAGGGAATACCCAACTTCCGCGAAACCCGCATCGCCATGCTGCGCGCCAAGACATTCGATGAACTCAACGACATACTGAATCTCATTGAACAAAAATTTTTGCAATAATTGCCCTAACACCACAGTATTATGAATATGATCAAAACTATTTCGGCCCTCGCAATGGCACTCTGTGTCAGCATTGCCGCTTGGGCTGAACCTAAGGACTACTGCATTGAGGTGGGAAACTTCTATGAACTCAATGTGCTTAATAATCTCAATGTAGACTATCGATTCAGTACCGACTCGGCTGGCTTGGCCGTGTTCACTGCCGAACCCGATGTGGCCCACGTGCTCATGTTTTCAAACAACAAGAAAGGGCATCTCTTCGTTCAGGTTGCCGACGAGAACATCCCTTTTGACCAACTGCCTCGCGTCACCGTCTATTCTTCTGAACTCACGCAAGTGTACAACGGCAGTCGTGGTTTAATATCTATTCTCTCGCTGAGGCCTGCTACTAAGTTCACCGCGCGAACCAGTGAAAACGGCGGCATCAAAATCATTGGTTTAGAGGCCGAAGAAGTGCAACTAAACATCAGCACCGGCAAGGGCACGATTACCGTTTCAGGCACTTGTGAGAAACTGAATTGCAAAAATGTGGGTACGGGTACCATTGAGGCTCGTGAACTTGAGGCGCACAACATCAATTGCACCATTGTGGGCACCGGTCACATCTACTGCAACAGCACCGGTGGCGAACTCAATCTCAAGGGCACAGGTTCCGGAAAAGTGCACTATTTAGGCACTCCCTCTAAAATTAAGGTGCGCAAATTAGGCTCAATCAAGGCTATCCCTATAACCGACTGAGATTTTAGGGCTCACGCCAGTCGCCCTGTTCTTTGATAAGTGACACCAGGCGGTCAATAGCATCTTCTTCAGGTATATTCTTCTCAACGCAGGTCTTGCCCTTGTACAGACTGATGCGGTTGCGGCCGGCTCCGACATAGCCGTAGTCGGCATCGGCCATCTCACCGGGGCCGTTCACGATACACCCCATCACCCCTATCTTCAAGTGAGTGAGATGCTCGGTTGCCGTCTGAACTCGGCGCACTGTGGTCTGCAGGTCAAACATTGTGCGACCGCAACCCGGGCATGAGATGAACTCGGTCTTACTCATTCTCAGGCGAGCAGCTTGCAGCAATGCGAATTCCCATGCGACCACGTCACCCTCTTTAGCGCGAGGTGCTTCAAGCCACAATCCGTCGGCAAATCCGTGCAGCAACAGCGACCCGAAGTCAACGCCAGCTTTCACCTGCAGCCATTCACTGTCAGCGTCATCATAACAAATGCGAGGAATCACCGGAACGGTGATGTCGGCATCAATGAGTCGGTGTAGCAGCGCCTCAATGCTTGCCGATGCTTGACCGTGAGTCGGCGTGACAATCAGCACCACATCATTGCGGCCGCGCAGCGCGGTGAGATGCTCCACAGGCGCATCGGCTCGGACCAGAACCCACTTGACAACCCCATCAGGACACTGAGGCAACTCCTCAAGATGGCACAAGGGCATTTCATTGGGCGCGCCATGATAGGCGGCCAGTGGCACCACAAACCGATGCACACCGTCAGAGGCTCCTGAACTGCTATAGAAAAAGTCGGCCATTTTGCCACCGGTTAATTGTCCGGGTAGGCATGTTGATACTACTATGGGTTGCTGTTTGCCGCCCGCTACATCGGTCACCGGAGTGCTAAGGCGACGCCGGGGTTCGACCGCATTGAAGTCCTTGCTCATCTCGCCCGCCACAGGGGGCAACTCAGCACGGCTCGAGATATATTCTACCAACTTTTTAGCGACAGGTATTTCAGCTTCAGGTTCCTCGCTTAGCGACACGCGAATCGTGTCGCCCAGACCCTCGGCAAGTAGCGTGCCGATGCCCACGGCGCTCTTGATGCGGCCGTCTTCGCCAAATCCCGCTTCGGTCACGCCCAAGTGGAGCGGGAAGTGCATATCCTCGGCATCCATCGCGGCCACAAGGCGGCGCACCGCCTCAACCATGACCACCACATTCGATGCCTTCATGGAGATGACCACATCGGTAAACTGTTGCTCTACAAACACGCGCAGGAACTCCATCACACTCTCCACCATGCCTGCGGCTGTGTTGCCGTAGCGGCTCATGATACGATCGCTGAGCGAACCGTGATTCACCCCCAGTCGCACCGCGGTGCCATGCTCACGGCACAGGTCAATGAACGGCAACAAAGCCTCACGAATGCGCTCCAGTTCTGCGGCATACTCTTCGTCAGTATACTCCAGGTCCTTGAACGTGCGGGCTGGATCCACAAAGTTGCCGGGATTGATGCGCACTTTGTCGGTCACTTGGGCTGCTGCGAATGCTGCTTTGGGGTTGAAGTGGATGTCGGCAACAAGCGGCACCCGGCAACCTTGTTCTCGCAAGCGTTGCCTGATGATGCCTATGTTTTGTGCCTCCTTTACACCTTGTGCCGTCAGTCGCACATATTCGCCTCCGGCTTGCGCTATGCGCAGGCACTGAGCCACACTGGCATCTATATCATCGGTCGAGGTGTTGGTCATCGATTGAACCCTGATGGGGTAGTCTGAACCCAGGGGGATTCCCCCCACGTTCACCGACACGGTCTTGCGGCGCTTGTAGTTCATGTTGGTCTGTAGGTCAATTGGTTTTGTGTGTATAGTTGAGATTGCTCAGTTCGGCGTTGGCTTTGACAATCTTCTGTGACAGGCCCGCCTTGTGCTCCGCTACACGAGTCGCAATTTCAGCATCGCCCACCGCCAGTATTTGAGCGGCAAGCACCGCTGCATTCTGAGCACCGTTAATCGCTACTGTAGCAACTGGGATGCCCGGAGGCATCTGAACCATGCTCAGCAAGGCATCCAGACCATCGAGCATTCCCTTGATGGGCACTCCGATGACGGGCAGGTTGGTCGAGGCGGCTATCACACCGGGCAGTGCGGCGGCCATGCCGGCTCCGGCTATTATCACTTTCACACCGCGACCGGCAGCCTGCTCGGCAAATTGCTGCACCTCAACGGGCGTGCGGTGAGCCGACAGTGCATTGACCTCAAACGGAATTTCATGCTCGTCAAGCCACTTGCACGCTTTCTCCATAACGGGCAGGTCGCTTGTGCTGCCCATGATGATACTCACTAATGGTTGTTTCTTTTCTGTCATTGTTTTTGTTAGTTATAAGGTTTGTATTATCCTAAAATCATCATCGCAAGTTTAATGCACACCAAACCGTTGACCGTGCCGGCAAGTACCTGCAATAGGTTGTGTCGATTCAGGTACATTCGCGACGACCCTAAAATTCCGGCAAGCAGTATCGAAACCCACAGCAGCCATGAGAGATCGAATGCTTCCAAACGGTTTGTGGGGTTATGCAGTTCAAATAGCAGCGTCACTAATCCGGCCATTCCGGCCATGTGGGCACTGATCTTCCACTTCAAATTCACCACAAACGATACCAGGCATGCCAGCGCGCCGCCCGCCATGAAAGCCGAGAACCATTGAGGCGCGTGAATGTGGTCAAGATAAAAGTAAGCGGCAACATAGCAACCTATTGTGAACAGGTATGGCACTGTGCGCTCTTTGCGGCTATCCAGACGCTTGTCCTTAATGAACTTGAAATTGTGCAGCAATGCGATGAACACGATTGGCAAGATGCAGGTAATGCCGAATATCACCATCAGTGCCGCCACGCGGTCGCCTATGGGGTTGGCGTTCAAGAACGAGCACCACAGCACAAGAAACACACCGTAGGTGGGCATGAGCATGGGGCTGAGCAATGCTGAGAAAGCGTGCGCCGCTATCTGGACGAATCGGTTGATTGATGTGGATTGTTTTTCACTACTCATGGCTGTAATTGTTTTCAGAGCGTTTGTTTTCGCAAGCGGGCTACCGGAATCTTTAGATTCTCGCGATATTTCGCAATGGTGCGACGGGCAACTTTGTAACCTCGCTCATTCAACATGGCGCACAACTTCTCGTCGCTTAAGGGATGACGCTTGTTCTCGCCGTCAACCAGTTCTTTCAGCACTGAATTAATCTCGCGCGTTGACACTTCATCACCCTCGTCTGTTGTCATTCCTTCAGAGAAGAAATGGCGAAGTTTAAATGTGCCCCAGGGCGTGAGTACATACTTGCTTGATGTTATGCGTGATATCGTGGATACATCAAAACCTGTTGCCTGCTCTATGTGTTTCAGACCCATTGGGCGTAGGTCTCGCTCATCTCCGCTGAGCATGAAGGCACGCTGATATTCCATAATGGCTCGCATGGTCTTGAATAGTTTTTCTTGACGATTCTTAAGCAGCGTTATGAACGATCTGGCCTTTTCGTAGCCCTTTTTAATAATGGTCAATTGTGGCGATTTTGTGCCTTTCTTTGTTGTGCTATAGGCAGTAGAGTAACTTTCAGAAATCTGCAGCTCAGGAATGTTGTTGTAAAGTGTGAGACGCAATTGTGGATTCTCCAAGTCACTGTCGTCAATTTCTATTTCGAAGTCGGGCGTGATTTGCTGCGAGAGCATTTCGCTCACTGAACCGTTGTAAGCACTGCCCGGCTTTGGATTCAAGGTCTTGATTAGTTTCAGTGCTTGATCCAACCGGTCGTTGTCAATGTCCATCGCGGTGCATATTTTATCGTGGTGCTTCATGCTGAACGCTTTGTAGTGCTTGTCAATCATCTCATAGGCGATTTGCTGCGTGGGTGTCTTGTCAAGGCGGTCAAGCTGAAGCAAGATGCAGTCGCGAAGGTCGCTTGCGGCTATGCCGGGAGGGTCAAGTTCACGCACCATTTGCAATACGTGTTCCACTTGTGCCGCTTCCACTTCAATGCCTGCGTTGAATGTAATGTCATCGGCAATCGCATGCACGCTGCGGCGCAGGTAACCGTCATCATCAAGATTCCAAATGATGTATTGGGCAATCTGCTCTTCTTCTTCACTAATGTCGCGTTCTCGCATCTGATTCATCAGGTAGTCTTGGATTGAATCCTCTTCTATAGCCTGCGGTGCGTAGTACTCATCGTCAGGGCCACGATTATTGCCGTTATATATTGGCGCTTGATCTTTATCGCCATAGTCTTTGTCTTGCAACTCTTCAGCCGTTTCTGAATAGGTTTCTCCGTCTTCAGTCTTGTTGAGTTGCTTCTCATCATCATCAATACTTTTCTCGAGAGCCGGGTTGGAATCCAGTTCTTTGCTAATGCGGTCCAGAATCTCCTGCCCATTCATTACCAACATCTTTCCCAACTCTATTTGATTGGGAGCAATTGTTATTGTCTGCGTTGTTCCTTGCTCAATTGTTTGTTTTGGTTTCATATCAATTATTCATTATCTATTAATTAAAGTTATCTCATAGGGTTTGGTGATAGCGGCTTGCACGCACTGCTTGCCCAGCCGCACGTAGTCGTCGGTCATGCCCACTACAGGTCCCATGAACTGTGGCGTGGCTATAGTGGTCTGCGCCCAGGTGGTGGTTATGTCCATGTTCACATCGTCAACCGGAGCGTCAATGCCCACATAGTCGGCAATCGCCTGCGCGGCAGTGAGCGCCTCAATCAAGCACGGCAGCCCATCTTGCAAGTGTAGTCCTTCATAGGTCAGATGCCCATATTTGCCCAGCGAGTCAAGCTCGGTGTGGCGGGCGTTCTGTATCGCGGTGCCGGCGGGAATCACGAAGTTGACGCAGTTGTTATTCATCAGGGTTTGTGCGCATGCTGCTATTGCACAGAACATGGAGTCGCTTGTTTCGCCCTCTCTCAGCCCTCCATAACCTTCAGCATAAGCGGGTGTCAACAGCCAGCCGAAGTGAACATTGGGCAATCGGTGGCGCAACGAGTCCACCAGGTTGTCAAGATAGGGCTGATAGTACTGATAGGAGCGACTCTGGTAACTATACTGCTGCAACATGATGATGTCCCATTCTTTGCAATTAAGTGCCGAATCAAGCGTGACCACGTCAGGGGTTGAATACTCCCACCTGCCATGTTCGTTGAATGTGTAGAGGCGGTTGTAGGGCTCATTATTTAATAAGTGCGAATTGTAATGACTGGCGAGCGAGCATGAACCTTGATGTAAAATGCCCAAATTCACAGCCACTTCAGGCATTGATTTTTGTAAAATGTAGGGCATATAGGAGTAGGCATCGCAAGCGTAACTGTTACCCAGCACAAGGATATTCAACCCGCCATCGAGCAACTGCTTGTTATCACCACGCAAGATGCGGCTAATGATGGCGGTTACATCTTGAACATTCACTTCCTGATCTCCGTTGGCATCAGCGTTTTGCTCATAGAATATTCCGGGCTCAACGCCTAAGACCCTATTGATGACGGCTGTCACATCTTGCACATTAATCACGCCGTCGCCATTCACATCGCATCGCGACCGTCTCAACCCGATGGTCACGTTTATGTCTTGATTGATGGTTACCTGTGGAGTGAAGGCAGTGGGTTTGTTCAAGTATTGGTAGGTGTAAGTCAAGTAGGGATAGGCTATGCCCAGTTCCTCATGGCTCGGAAGCCGGATTGACTGACCCGTGTTCGCATAGCGGTTCAGGTACACAGAGTCGAGGTAGGTAAATGACACGCGGTACACGCGGTACAGGTAGGCACTCGATGGGATGGGGTAATTATGCTCACCCAAATACTGTCTGAATGTACTGCCGCCATAGTATCGGTTGAGGCGATAAGTGGCTTCACCGCTCAAGCATTGTTCAAGGGTCATTTCTTCGCGGTCAATCACAAAATGCTCGCAAGCCATCACCCCCAAGGTGTCAGTGGCGATTACATTTATGCCACCTATGCTATCCATGCCCGTGGGCGTGTAGATTAGGGTCATGTAGGGCATTTCGGCCAGCGGGCCGCTTGTTCGTGGGTCCACGGGGATTGGCAGTTGGGTGGCTTGGCGCATATCCACATAGCGCAACGCTTTGCATCTCGCCAGCACGCTGTCGCCCATTTGTGTCAGAGCTTCGGGCAGTACAATCGATTGCAGTTTACTGCAGCCATAGAAAGCGCTGTCGCCTAGAGACTGAACTGAAGCGGGCAGGGTAATCTGCGAGAGCGATGTACAACCCTTAAATGCTAGCGGTTCAATGGTGGTCAACCCCTGTGGCAGGTACACATAAACCAAGCTGGAAAAATCGCGCATGAACTCTCGGGGCAGTGTCTCAAGACTGCTGCCTGTAGCAAAGCGAATCGTTGTCAGTGAGGGGCACTGCCTGATCATGTCTGACGGTAGGTGCGTTACGGCACCCTTGAAAGTTACCGACTTCAACGAGGGGCACTGATAAAACACTGCCGAACCGAATGACGCGATTCCTGAACTGAATGTTACTCCTACGAGGTTCTCGCAATTAGCAAAGGCACTGTCGGCGACCTGCACAATCGCATAGGATTTTCCTCTTATGGTAACTTCACTGGGTATGGTCAATGATCCTACTCCAATTTTCCCCACTGCGGGTCTCTTGCCATTGCCCACTTGAAGCGTGTTTGGTTTCGTTTTCAGCATCTTTATTTCCACTACCGCCGAGTCTTCTTCATTATTGTTCAGGGGCAGATGGATGTACATGGGTACTTCAAGTGTAGGGTCAAATGGACTCTGGGCATGAAGCATGGGCATTACTGCCGCAATAAGCAACAGCAAGGCCACAAGTCGCTTGTGTGTGTTAATCTTTCTTGGTATTTGGAAATATTCTTGTGTCATAGCTAATACATAATACATTCTTGGCACAACCGGTTTACCATTGAATAAACCATGAGCAGTCTACAATCTCGTAAGGCCGCTTAATGGCCATGTTGGCACAGAACTTCGCAAGTTCGCGGTAGGTGGGTGTCATGCCCACCGGGGTGCCGTTGAGTTGCATGATGGCATACTGTTTGAGCCACGATTCAGTCACATTGAGTTCGTCGGTATATATTGATGCGTTTATGCCGAGCTCATTAATCAGTGTTTGAGTGACGGTGTAGGCTGCAATCAAGCAGGGGATGCCTTCCTGCAAATGCCACCTGTCGTACGTGAGATGCTGTGTTCGGCCTAATTGATCCAGTTCGGTGGTGCGGGCATTCTGGATGGCTGTGCCTACGGGAATTATGAATGAAACATCGGTCTTGTTCAGTACGCTGTCGGCACACGCTGCCACGTCATAGAACATCTCGTCGCTCGTTGAACCGTTGAGCATCTCTTGGTTTTCCGGATAAGCCGGAGTGAGAAGCCACCCAAACTTCGGTACTTGCAGCAAACTATCCTGCAAATTGTTCTGCAAACTGTCCTGTAAACTGTCTTGCAAATTGATTTGCAAAGTGTCTCTCAAGCGGTCTTTCAATATCATAATCAGACTATCCAGCTCCGGTTGATATAGAGCGTAGTCGCGTGACATTGCACTGGATTGCTGCAGAATCACAATATCCCACTTCTCATCGTCAAGTGCCGTCTGAACGGGCGAATCTTTGATGCCTCTCCACTTGCCCAATATGTTAAACTTGTAGTAGTACTCATACACGCTATCAGCCAGCAGATGATTGTAGAGGTGTGTGCTGAGTGACGAATTGGAGGTGTTAAGTATGCCCAGCGTGAGGCGCACTTTGGGCGCTACATTGCGCATGATGTAAGGCACGTAGGAGTAAGCATCGCAAGCATAGCTGTTGCCCAAGCACAGAACTCGCAAGTTCAATGTGGGATTCTCTACATATTCGTCGGCATGCAAAATGCGATTGATGAGCGCTGTCACGTCATTCACATTAATTGTGGCATCGCCGTCTAGGTCAGCGTTCTCGTTAATGAAAAGCTCTGGCTCGATTCCCAAAATTTTGTTTATTGTCGAGGTGACATCAAGCACGTTGATTATGCCGTCATAATTCACATCACCCTCAGTGTAACCATAGATGACCTCAAAGTCCATGTCGCTCACAATGGGAGTGGTGAACACAAACTCCTGTTCATTACCTTCAGCGTCAATATACTTACACAGCAGCACATTGGCTGCTATGTCCAAGTCGGCTCTTGAGGGTTTATTGATGACATTACTGTCGTTCACATACTGCGTATAGCACAATCGGCCTTGAAGATAAAACTGAACGCGGTGAACTGCCATGGGACGCTCTGAATAGGGCAACGGGTAGTTGTCAAACCGCGATAAGTCACCCACCATTTGGCCGAACACATTCTCGCCATAGTATTGGTTGAGCATATGGGTGCCCATACCCTGGATGCTTTGGTTCTTGTCAATGAATGTGCCGTCAATCTCCAATCCGGCACTCATGGTCACACAGTTGGCTATCGTGTTGATGGCGTTGACCGCCTGAATGCTGTCGTTGCCATTGGGCAAATACAGTAGCGTGATTTGCGGTATGCCCGCAAACATGCCCGAGTCTCGCGACATCTCAGTTAGTTGCAACTTGCGTGATTGCCGCAAGTCCACGTAGCGCAGGCTACTGTCGCCGGCAAGCACGCCGTCGTTCATTTCGCGCAGTGAATCACCGGTAATGAAGCGCTGCAAACCCTCGCAATAACTAAAGGCACCACTATCCAGGCCGGTTACACGAGCGGGCAGTTTTACCTCAACCAGCGAATGGCATTCCGTGAAAGCGTCACGGCCAATCGATTGCAGTGAGTCGTTCAGCGAAAGGTGGAACAACTGTGCGCAACCGGCAAACGCCGAGTCGCCCACATGAATCAGGCTGTCGGGCAACGACAGGTCGGTCATGGAACTGCAACCGCTGAAGGCTCCGGCCGACAACTCGCGCAACTTGCCCCGCATGTGTATTGACTGCAGGCTGCTGCAATTTTCAAAGGCTCGACGGCCTATGTATTGCAAACTGTCACCGAAATTCAGCAATGTCATCGCTCCACAACCGGCAAATGCCGAGTCGCCTATCTCTTGCAATCTCTTGGGTAAGGTTACTTCTTGCAGTCCCGTTTCGGAAAAAGCACTTGGCCCGATGCGTGTGAGTTGACTTTCGTCAGCGTCCCAATATATTTGGTTGAGCGTTGTGTCTTGATAGAACGCATACTCTCCCACATCGGTGACGGTGGGCGGAATGTCAATTTTTTCTATCCCGCCGCAACATCGAAACGCGTTGGACCCAATCGCTCGCACGCAGTAAGTCAAGGAGTCTCGATATAGATACTCCGGTAGAATTAGTGTGCCTTGCAGTAGTGTGTCGATAGCCGGTAGCGTGTCATTGCCCAACTGAACGCTCACGCTGTCAAGTATCATAAAGGTGGCGGGTATCATCACCGCTCCACTATCAGGCAGTATCAGCAGCAAGGAGTCGGTAAGATACAGGTTAATAGGTGGCAGCACCGTGTCAATTGTGTCGTTAGGTGGCGGCAGCACCGTGTCGGTCGTGTCGTTAGGTGGCGGCAGCACCGTGTCGGTCGTGTCGTTAGGTGGTGGCA
>CAMKGM010000070.1 GCA_946412245.1 uncultured Bacteroidales bacterium | reverse complement strand
CACACGAATGCAGTACAAAAACCTACGAAAGCAGTACAAAGAACCACGAACGCAGTACAATGCAAAAACAGCTTTTACTCTTGGGATTCAATGCCTTACCGAAAAATATCCTCATTTTTCCCACATTTCCCAAAAGATTCACGCTTCCCACCTTTCCCCGCCATCCCAAGAAATTCACACAGAGGTCACCCTCACGGGTGCTAACAGCAGTAGCCGACTCGCACCGTAGATTCTTGTAGTTTTCGAGAGGAATTGCACAGAGGCTATGATTGTATTTTTTCAAAAAGCTACACCTATCGGTGTCGAAAAGTCTTTACAGCATCAATGGGCTGCGTCTTAGCATAAATCAAGCAAGCTTGATATTCTGCATTCGACTTGCACCATTGGCCGGCTTACGCCGGAAAGTTTTTTATGCAAATTTCACGAATTATTATTTTCGCGAATTTTTAGAGGTTTCGTTGTCTTGGTTTTGCGAAACTACAGATTTATCGGCCCAGGGCGAGCAGGGTCTCGTCGACGGGATTGACGCTCATAATGGTTCCGTCGGGACTAATTACAAAGGTGTCTAAATGCTCATCGTCCTGCTTCCACTCGCGGAGCAAGGGCTGACGTGCGTCAATATGAAATTCAAGACTCGTATCAAGTCCATCGATGCGGCACAATTCGTCAAAGACGCGCTCGCTGCGGTCGGTATTGATGGCCACATGAGTGAACTGTCCCGACTGTGCAAGACGGTCGTGCCTCATGTTGGCAATGCGAGTCTGAGGCTGCGACGAATTCCAGAACGTGATCACCACGTACCGGCCGCGCAGTTGCTGCAAGGTCATTGCTGTGTCACTGTTTACCAACGCCATATTAGGTGCCAAGTTGCCCACCTTCGATTCAGCCGGATTCTTGCCGCCCGAAGTTGCAAACAAGATAAACAATGTGATTGCTGCAAAAGAAATAATACTTTTGACCATTAAGTTCAGTTTTAAATGAAACTTGAGGATTCGCGGCGCGACCATCTCATCGGGCCGCAATCCTTGCCGATTTTCGGCTTTAACCCTAAAACCTCGTTTTGAGGCTTCACTGTTTCACCGGCGTTGCCAATGAAACGGGCTGCAAAATTAGAAAAAAAACTTTAAACCACCAAATCTTTAACATTACCGCTTCATTAAAACCCTGTCATTGAGGGCATATTTACACACCTCTCCTTGTCGATTGTTTAAAACAATCTTTTCTTTAACTTAAAATGTTAAAATCGCAAGATTATAATCACTGCTCCGCTTCCTCTGAAGCCGCCTCTCGCTCCTCTTTAGGCACCGATTGTGCTGAATCTTGTGCTGACGCCGGCAACGCCAACTCTTCTTCCACCGGTTTGGGCAATTGCTTGGTGGCCTTGGCGCCCATTTGCTGAATTTTTTGGGCTTTGCTTACAAGGCTACCCCTGCCGGTTGACAGTTTTTTCATCGCCTCATCGTAACTATTCTGTGCATTAGTCAACGCTTTATTGATGCCCTTCATGTCGTCCACAAAGCCGGCAAACTTGTCAAGCATCTTACCGGCCTCTTCAGCGATACTCAGGACATTCTTCGTCTGCCGTTCACGCGTCCAGAGTTGGTCTATGAGTTTCACGGTTGAAATGAGGTGTGTGGGGCTGACGATGACCACATTCTTGCGGTAGGCATATTGCCACAAGTCGGGGTCGGCATGCATGGCGTGCAGGTAGGCAGGCTCATTGGGGATGAACATGAGTACAAAGTCGGCAGCGTTTTCCACACTCTTGCCATATTGCTTGCGAGCAAGCTCATCCACATGCTTCTTCACGGCCTTAAGGTGTTCAGCAAGGTGTGCTTTACGTTGCTCCTCGTCATCATCATTAATGAATTGAGTAAATGCAGTGAGCACCACCTTGGAGTCGACCACCAGGTTCTTGCCGTCGGGCAGATGCAGCACCACGTCGGGGCGTTGTGATTCACCGTTTTCGCCTTTAAGGATTGAGCCATCGGCATTGCGGGTAACCTGCAGGTGGTAGTTCTCATTCTCGATGAGTCCCGACTGCTGCAGGATGTGGGTGAGCATGAGTTCGCCCCAGTCGCCCTGCATCTTACTGTTGCCTCGCAACGCATTGGCCAGTTCGCGGGCCTCCTTGCCTATGTTGCGGTTCATGTCGCCCAAGTCCTGAATTTGTTGTCTGAGCGAGGCACTATATTCCACCTGCCTGGTGGCATAACCCTCTATACTCTTTTTCAGTTCTGCGAGGCTCTGGCTGAACGGGGTTAACAGTTGCGCGATTTGTTGATGACTGGTTTCACCAAATGCTTTGCCATGCTGTGCAAGCAATTCAGAAGCCACTTTGCTGAACGTCAGCTTCGATTTTTCTTCTTGCTCTTGCTGTTCTTTCTCCAGATAATTGAGTTGCTGCTGCAGCGCGGCACACTTCGAGTCGAGTTCGCGCAACTCCTGCTGTTTACCCTCGAGCGTTTGACTGAATTCCTGCTGTTTTGCCTCCATTTTGCCATCATACTCACGCTGCTTGGCATCCAAACGCTGATTGAATTCATTCTGTCTATCCTGTGAAATCTTGTTGAATTCCTGTTGCTTGGCCTCCATTTTGCGGTTTGACAGGAACAACAATGTGGCCAAAGCTGCGATAATTACAATAAAAACGATAATAACGAGTATATTCATAACGTAAAAATAATATAATGTGATGATAAAGATAGCGTTTTTTTGCCTTATGTGAAAATAACACAGCAAAAATCGTGCTAAACCGGTGAAAAATGACTAATTTTATAGCCATAATTGAAAATTTGTCACATGGCACAACTCAAAATCAGCAACGAATGGTGGACAGCACCCACCGAGGCGCAGAACGGAAACACGATTCTGGTCACCGGCAGGCGCAATCTGGACGAAGTGAAGGCAACGGGTAAATTCATCTACCGCATCGAGGTAACTTGGACCTACGAACCCGATGCCAAGGGTATGCCGTCCTACAAGACCTCACTGCTCATGGAACAAGTGCGCGAAGCCCTTGAAACCTGTTTCAGCAAGGATCCCGTGGCGGTCAACACCGGCATCTACACGGGCGACGGTGAGCGCAACTGGGTCTTCTACACACGCAGTCTGCACATTTTTCAGCGCAAGTTCAACGAGGCATTGGCGCAATTCGAGGCACTACCCCTTTCCTTCTATGCCGAAGAAGACCCTGACTGGGAAGAGTATGCCGAACTGCTGAAAACCGAAATCACCGAGGGAATTGACTGATGCCTTAATTTTAAATAATTTGAGCTCATTATCAACTAAAAAATTTGAAAAACTTGAAGTCTCATTTTGTAGTGCGCTCACTTTGCATTAATTTTGCCGAATAATTCGATAACAACCACATTTCAATGAAAAAGATACTTTTTGCTTGCCTGCTGGCTTGCTTCATGACCATAGCACCCAACGCTCTTGCCGAAACCCGATGGGGTGTCTCGGCCGGTTTAAACTATAACACCATTCACTTCAAGCAGACCGACCTCTTCTCATCTAAAGGACAACTGGGCGGTGACGTGGGTGTCATGGGCCAACTGCTCTCGCCCGGTGGAAGCTTCGGCTTTGACCTTTCATTGCTCTACTCCATGCGCAACGGCAAACTCTCGCTGGGCGACAAGAAAGTGTGGTCAAGCCAGGGGCTCGGCAATGAGAACTGCATGTTGCACTACATCGATGTGCCCATTCACATGAAATACAGGTTCAACCGACTGAACGGTTTTGAGAACACCCTCACGCCGCTCGTGTTCGTGGGCCCCGTCGTTTCCATTCTTGCAGGGCACAACAAGATGGCCGACCAACTCAAGTATGTCAAGGTCAGCACCAGCCTTCAATTCGGTTTGGGATGCGAACTTTTCAACAAGGTGGAGGTTAAGGCCGGCTATCGATTCAGTATCAGCGAGTCGCTACGCACCAAGTTGCTCGATGAGAACAACGCGAAGAATCGCACTTTCTTTGTCACAGCCACTTACTACATCAAGTAACGCTTAGACCATCTTTTCAGCGGTCATCAGCCGATTCCCAATATCAGATTCACCAGTGCGGTCACGTCGCTCACATTCACTGTGCCGTTACCGTCAACGTCGGCACGCACATCGTCCTTAGGCACCACGCCCAGAATCATGTTCACCAGCGCGGTCACGTCACTCACATTCACCGTGCCGTTGCCGTCAACGTCACCTGCGACAACGGCATCGGCGGGCACTGCATTATATATCGTTTCCAGGCCTTGAAAGTGCATCTCGTATTCCTTACCCACCTCGGCGGCGTTCATCATTATTTGCAGTGAGTTGAGCGTCAACGGATAGTTTCCCATATCGTCGGCATCAATCCACGAGGCAGTGGGCAGGTCTATCACCAAGTCTTTTCCGGACTCAATGCTCTCAGGCGTTATCGTCTGATAATTGATGTTCTTGCCGCAAGCACGCACGCTGAATATCACACTCTTGAGCGGAGCCTCGCCCGGGTTCACGCGCAAGCGCAACGTGTCGGGCAGGCTCCATAGTCTGAACTGACGCGACAGAGTGAGTTTAGGCGCACGGCTACTCGCACCGGTGTAGCGATAGTAGAAACCGCCTTTGCCGTCGGCCTCGGTCACGCCATTCTTGCCGCCCGAGTGGGTGATGTGCCACGCACTCAGGTCAGTAATGGGGTCTAATGGCATGGCATGGGATAGCGGTTTCTCAACGGTGACCCACATTGTGTCAGCCACCTCGCCTATGGTACCCACCACGTAGGCCTTGCCGTTGGTCACGCCTCGCAGCACGCCCGTTTCGGCATTGATTGCCACAACACTCTCGTCGCTGCTGGCCCAGGTGAGCGCCATTGGATTAATGGGCATTTCTTTGTCAAGCACAGTGCCCACCAATTCTACGGCGTAGTCACGATAGGTATCGTTGATAATACTGTCATTGAGCAACTTGATGCCGTCGCTCGACTCAATAACCGTAATGGGTATTGATATTGTATCATTTCCATAGACTGCCGTGAGCATCGCCGTTCCCGAGCCGGTGGCATAGAGCAATGTGTCGCCCTTCACCACACCTATGCTCTCAGGACACGACAGCACAACGCCTTTCAGGTCGGTATCTACCAGCATCCCATATTGGTTGTAGCCAAAGAACTTGGGTACATAGGTGCCATATTTGGGCATGGTCAACGCCCAGTCCAGGAAACGCACTGAGGTCACCTCATCGTCATCAGGGCTGGAACACACGGCAAAGATGCCGTTTGAGTCGGCGCGTTCCGTGCCGTCACTCGGACGGTTTCGCACTCCCAATGCGCTGGTGTACATGCACGACGAACCGCCACCGTCCACGTTCAGCGCCATATAAGCGCCGGCATAGCGCATCAGGTCGCCCAGGGCATCGGTCGTCACACCGTCGCTCAACGTTGAGCGGCCGTCCACCACCATGAATATCACGGTCTTGCCGTCTTCACTATAACCCAGGGCCGTGCGTGGGTGCACATCGGGATTCCCGTTGGGGGTAGTTTCACCATTGAACACAATCCACGGCTGCCCCGAGATAATCTCACGCGGGTCGATATTCCGGCCATTGAGCACGGCATTCAGAGTCAGGGTGAGTGTGTCACCCTCTGACAGTGTACCTATAAAATCGCGGGTCGTACCACGGCCATGCAGCACCAAGCCCTCACCGGGCACATCCATGTCGCCGGCACCGCTGGGACTGCTCACCACCACCAACTGACACGGCTGTCCAAAGGCAAACGCTGAGTCGCCGTCAACATAGCGCACCTGTACCTCGGCACAGTCGCCGCCCTGATTGGTCCCTGAATAGTAGGTGGGATTGTAGAGCGTTATTTGGTTATTGCCGGCATCCACATTCACGCCGAATATGCTCGCAGAAGTGCCATCGGTCTTCACCACCGTGCCGCCAAAGTTCACATTGCCCAAATGCGGCACTTCGTCGCTGTCAATCGTGAACTGATACTCGCCGTCATTGTTACGACCGCGATACAGGATACCCTCGGCCATGCTCGACGAGATGGGGGTGCCAATCATCGAAACGCCGCGACCGGTATAGCCACTTGTCATCCAAAAGTCACCGTTCACGCCCAAATAGTAGCGGTTGCCGGGAGCCGTCTTGCGATTGGCCATGCCCGACACGGTTTCGCTACCGGTCATCCGGTCGGTGCCGCTCACCGCCTTGAGGGTTACATTGGGCTGACTAAGGTCAATCTGCGAATAAAACACACGCAAGTGCTTTGTGCCGCTTTGCAGCAACAGGGATGTTTGCGTGGTTCCGGGCCCTACATAGGCATGGAATAGCGTGTCGACGGTATATTCTACGCCCCTTAACGAATAGGTTGCGGTTCCGGCTCGGACTTGCCACACGGCAGCCAGTGCCACTATCAGTAGTAAAGTTCTTGTTTTCATGCTTCTATACCTAATATTATATTGATTAATGCGGTCACATCGCTCACATTCACTGTGCCGTTACCGTCAACGTCGGCACGCACATCGTCTTTGGAAACAACGCCCAGAATCATGTTTACCAGCGTGGTAACGTCACTCACATTCACCGTGCCGTTGCCGTCAACGTCACCTGCGACAACGGCATCGGCGGGCACTGCATTATATATCGTTTCCAGGCCTTGAAAGTGCATCTCGTATTCCTTACCCACCTCGGCGGCGTTCATCATTATTTGCAGTGAGTTGAGCGTCAACGGATAGTTTCCCATATCGTCGGCATCAATCCACGAGGCAGTGGGCAGGTCTATCACCAAGTCTTTTCCGGACTCAATGCTCTCAGGCGTTATCGTCTGATAATTGATGTTCTTGCCGCAAGCACGCACGCTGAATATCACACTCTTGAGCGGAGCCTCGCCCGGGTTCACGCGCAAGCGCAACGTGTCGGGCAGGCTCCATAGTCTGAACTGACGCGACAGAGTGAGTTTAGGCGCACGGCTACTCGCACCGGTGTAGCGATAGTAGAAACCGCCTTTGCCGTCGGCCTCGGTCACGCCATTCTTGCCGCCCGAGTGGGTGATGTGCCACGCACTCAGGTCAGTAATGGGGTCTAATGGCATGGCATGGGATAGCGGTTTCTCAACGGTGACCCACATTGTGTCAGCCACCTCGCCTATGGTACCCACCACGTAGGCCTTGCCGTTGGTCACGCCTCGCAGCACGCCCGTTTCGGCATTGATTGCCACAACACTCTCGTCGCTGCTGGTCCACGCAAGCGCTCCGCTATAGATGGGCAATGTGGTTTCCAGCACCACGCTCTGCACATCGACAGCATAGTCGCGATAGGTGTCGTTGATAATGGAATCGTTGGTAATATTGATGTCATCGACTGTACCCACAATCTCCACCGGGGCTTCAATGGTCGCGCCGTTGTAATGCCCTGTGAGCATGGCCACTCCGCTACCGGTAGCATAAAGGGTCTTGCCGTCGTTCACAATCTCGCCCAGCGACTCGGGGCACGACAGCGTCACGCCCTGCACATCAAGGTCCACCAACATGCCATATTGATTATAGCCATAGAACTTGGGGGTATACACGCCATATTTGGGCGTGAGCAACCTGAAGTCCTGAAAACGAATCTCAGTCACCTCGTCATCGTCAGGCGCGGTGCTCACAGCAAAGAAGGCGTTGCCGTCGGCACGCTCCGAACCATCGCTCGGCTTGTTGCGCACTCCCAATGCGCTGGTGTAAAGACACGACGAGCCGCCTCCGTCCACATTCACAGCCTCGGTGGCACCGGCATAGCGCATGATTTCGCCCAGCGCGCGTGTCCGCACGCCCGCCGATAGCGCCGAACGCCCATCGACCACGCAGAAGTAGACCCGCTGACCGTCATGACTATATCCCACACCCGACCGTGGATGCAGCTGAACGGCATCGGGACGATCGGCATCCTGGTCTATCACCTCGCCGTTTTCCAATATCTTGGGATTTCCCGATATCACCTCGTAGGGTTCAATGCTCAGTCCGTTAAACGTCCAAGTGGGACTCACCGTCACCGTGTCACCCACCTGGAGTTTCTTCACCAGGTTGCGCGCAGTGCCGTGACCATGAATCACATAGCCACCTTGCGGAATGGTCATGTCGCCCGCCGAACTTGTGTCGCTCGTCACCACCATCTTGAACGGTTTTGCCGTCTCAAACACATTGCCGTCGGCAAGCCGCGCTTGGACCTCAAAACCGGCGCCGGTCTCGTCGGTGCTTCCGTAATACAGGTCATTATATATCGTTATCTTGTTCTGATTCGACGCCGCACTCTCGTTGGCATACGTATTGATGCCTCCAAGTGTCGCTTGAGTGCCGTCAGGGCCTGTCACCGTTCCACCAAAGAAGAACGGATTGATATACAACCGGCCATCGGTGTCCATCACAAAGTTCTTGTACAACTTGGCATTATTGCGAGCCCTGAAAATCTGGCCCTCAACCACTGTTGACCCCACAGGTGTGCCCACCTTGCTCACTCCACGGCCGGTATAGCCGCTCGTCACAAAGAAGTCGGCGTTAATGCCGGCAAAGTAGCGTTTACCGGGACGCGATTTGCGTTGCGCCATGGTCGACACCCGCTCGTTGCCCGCAACCTTGTCGGTTGCGCACACGCCACTCAGCGTCACATAGGGGTTGGTCAAGTCTATCGTTAAATAGAACACCCGCAGATTAGTCGAGCCCGAACGCAACCATAGCGACGTTTGCATCGTGCCCGGACCCACCTGGTTGTGAAATAGCGTATCAACACGATATTCCGTTCCCAAAATGCTCATCGTGCCCGATGCCCACGCACTGCTGCATGCCATCGCCAGCAGCGTCATCAGTAGCGTAATCCTTTTCATTGCCTTTTCATTTTAGTTATGTTGCTTATTTTTCAGTATGTAATAAAAACCGCCGGCTACAGTGAGTCGGCGGTTTTTATACGTTTTGGGTCACTATTGCGTCACACCTAATATTATATTGACGAGTGCTGTGACATCACTCACATTCACTGTGCCGTTGCCGTCAACGTCGGCACGCTCTTCATCCTTAGGCACAACGCCCAGAATCATATTCACCAGCGCGGTCACGTCGCTCACATTTACTGCGCCATTGCCGTCAACGTCACCCTTCAGGCCGGGACCGGGCTCTTCGCCGCCCACGTTCACACCTATCTCATAGATGCCCATGCCGTTATAGGCCTTGAAAGTGAACAGCGTAATCACCTCGTTGCCTTCATCGTCAACGCTCTTGGCGGTGTTGATGCAGTGCACGCGCAAGCCGCTATCACTCACCTTGCCCAGACTGTCGGCGGGTAATTGCCAGTACTTCGTCAGGCCGCTCAACGCCATGCCCTCGCCCAGTTCGCACACATAAATCTGACACCCATTGCCGTTCTTGTCGTACTGGCCTTTAGGATAAGCCAGGAAGTTGCGGCCTTCGAGCGTGAATTCAGCCACACCGTTGGCATTCTTGTCGGTCTGCTTCACATCGTCGCTAGTTTCTTCGAAGGTATCTATCAGTGAGCCAGATATGTCATACAGCACCGGATCGCGTCCGAAGCAGTCAACATAGAACAGCTCGCCGCTGTACAATTTCTCCTCATCCTCAGTGTTGAGCACCATCTTCACCACAGGTGCCAGACTGAAGCCCGTGTTGGTCTCGGGATAGAAGTCGACGTAGTCAATATAGTAGTCGCCTTCAAAGCCACCTTCCCACTCGGTTGCGCCTTGCTCCAGGTGCATACGGTAGGCCGTGGGGAATCCCGGTTCGGCTGTCGCGCCGGCAAGCGTCATGATGTTGCACTCGGCTTGTTCGCCCGTCAAGTCGCCCATCACGTCGCAGTAGTCGGTGCGCTGCATAATGCCGTCCTTATTCATCTCCACCACCAGCGTCAGTTCGCCAGTCTCGGTATTTACCATGTAGATGGGCACCGTGTTTTGAGCTGTGCTCGTCATCGGAGCCACCCAAATGTGGTGGAAATGGTCCACGCCTATGCTCGCCACACCCAGGAAACGGGTATAAGGTGCGCCATCGAGCGTCAACGGCAGGTCGGGCAACGGAGAGCCGTCGGCCGCATTAAAGCGGTGTATTACACTCTGTGCCAGCGTGTCGTTGCCAACAATCACCGTCAGTTCTTCGGAGCGAGACACATAGATGATACCATCGTCCATCACTGCCGTGCGCGCACGCTGGCTGCAGATGGCATTCGAGGTGTAAGCCTCACCCGTATGCTCGCGGTCAAATATCCACTTGTTCACCACCTTGATGCCGTTCACCGGCTCATAGGTCTGGTTGTCTGTGATAGCCATACCGCTCATCGCGGCTGTCACAGCGCAAAAAAGGAAAAGTAAAGTTTTTTTCATATCAACATCAATTTTTTGGTTAGTTAATTCAAATCGTAAATTTAGCAATAATTTATCAAATAAGCATCATTTTCACTCAAAAAAAATGAAGTGCCCCACACTTTTTTTGTGCGAGACACTTCTCAAATTAGCCTTATAAAAACTTATGTATGCTTTATCATATGGGAAATTGGGGGTTATCCAACACCCAAAATGATGTTGACAAGCGCGGTCACGTCGCTCACATTCACTGTACCGTTTCCGTCAACGTCGGCACGAGCTTCATCCTTAGGCAATGTGCCCAGAATCATGTTCACCAGTGCGGTCACGTCGCTCACATTAACTGCGCCATTGCCGTCAACGTCACCCTTCAGGCCGGGACCGGGTTCTTCGCCGCCCACCTTGGTGCCAATTTTGTAGACACCCATGCCGTTAAAGCACTTGAAGTCGAACAGATAAATTACCTCGGCGTCATCTTCGGTAGCATATTCCACATTGAACATGTGAATGCGGTTACCGCCGTCCGACACATCACCCAACTTGTCGGCGGGAATCTGCCAGTACTTGGTCATGCCGCCCAGACTCATGCCATCGCCCAATTCGCAAATGTTGGCTTGGCAAGCGCGATAGAAACCGGTCTTGTCGTCAAGACCGTCATATTGTGCCTTGGTGTAAACCAAGAAGTTTCGGCCTTCGAGTGTAAACTCGGCCACACCGTTAGCGCCGGTATAGGGCCACAAGTCGGCGGGTACATCTTCAAAATCATCAATGAGTGAGCCGGAGATGTCGTAGATAGCAGGCATTGAGTGGAATCCGTCAATGTAGTAGAGTTCACCGTCGTACATGGTGCTCTCGTCTTCAGGATTCAGAATGAACTTGGCATAGGGACCGGTTCCCCATTGCACCACAGTCTCGGGATAGAAGTCGATGATGTCGATGTAGGTATCGCCCTCAAAGCCGCCTTCCCATGTATCGCCGCCCTGATCGCAGTGCCAGCGGTAGACAGTAGGCGCATTCGATGCTGCGTTAATCACATTACACGGAGCCTGTTCACGGGTAATGTCGCCCATCACATCGTAGTAGTCGGTACGAGCCAGCACGTCGCCCTTGTCCAGTTCGGTAATCAGCGTCAACTCTCCGGTCTCGCCATTGAGTGAATAGAAGGGGATTACCTGAGCGGTCTCTGATGTGTAAGGAGCCACCCACAGGTGACCGAAGTGATCAACACCGATGCTGTTCACACCCAAGAACTTGCCATAGGCCGATCCGTCAAGTGTCACATCAAGTTCGGGCAGTTCCTCGCCGGTCTTGGCATCGAAACGATAAATCACTGAAGCAGCAATGGTGTCAGAGCCAATGATGATGGCCTTGGCCTCGGAACGAGGCACATACACAACGCCATTGCTCATCACGGCCGTACGAGCACGGGTATTGCACGCTCCCAAGCCGATAAACGCGTCACCGGCATGCTCACGGTCAAGTAGCCACAGGTTCTGAATCTTAATGTCGTTGACCGGTTCGTAGGTGTTCGGGTCAACTACGGCTGACGCACTTGCGCTGCAAGCAAGCGCCACAACAAACATGAGTAAAATTTTCTTCATAACAATCACTTATTTTGGTTAACAATCAATTTCTTATAAAACATAGCAAAGTAACTCAAAATAATGATATTTTCAAAGTTTTTTCAATATTTTTTAATATTTTCAAACAATATTTATAGGCTCAACTTCCGGACGGTCATTACGCCGTCATTCATTTTTCAACTTGTTTGCAAACTTTAAGGACAAAAATTTGTGCGTTGTAAAAGTGTTTTGTACTTTTGTTCAACTTTTTAACATTAACCTTTTAGTAAGTAAATTATATACACTTTTATCTCATGGCTAAATCTAAACAACTAGTTGAATGCGTGCCCAATTTCAGCGAGGGACGCAACACCGAGATCATTAACAATATAACCGATGTCATCCGCAAAGCCAAGGGCGTAAAGCTCCTGGATGTGGACCCCGGCGAAGCTACTAACCGCACCGTGGTTACCTTTGTGGGCGATCCCGACTCGGTGGTCGAAGCCGCTTTCCAACTTGTGAAACGCGCCGGCGAACTCATCGACATGCGCAACCACCACGGAGCTCATCCCCGCATGGGTGCTACCGATGTGTGCCCGCTCATCCCCGTTGCAGGCATCACACTCGAAGAATGCGCTGCGCTGGCTCGCAAACTGGCCGAACGCATCTCAGCCGAACTTGAGATTCCCACCTATTGCTACGAAGCTGCCGCTTTCACTCCCGAGCGCCGCAACCTGGCCGTGTGCCGCCAAGGCGAGTACGAGGCTATCGCCGAGAAACTCGTGACCGAGGGCAAGCAACCCGACTTTGGTGCCAAGCCACTCAACGAGCGTATAGCACGCACCGGATGCACCGCCGTGGGTGCCCGCAACTTCCTCATCGCAACCAACTTCAACCTGAATACCACCTCTACCCGCCGCGCCAACGCCATCGCATTCGATGTGCGCGAGAAAGGTCGCCCCGTGCGCGAAGGCAACCCCATCACCGGCAAGCCCAAAAAGGACGAGAACGGTAAGACCATTATGCAACCCGGCACGCTCAAGGGCACCAAGGCCATCGGCTGGTATATCGACGAATATAAGATTGCACAGGTGTCAATGAACATCACCGACATCAACGTGACTCCGCTGCATGTGGCATTCGACGAAGTGTGCCGCTGCGCACAGAATCGCGGCATTCGCGTGACCGGTACCGAGATTGTGGGCCTCATCCCCAAGAGTACCCTGATTGACGCCGGTAAGTACTTCCTTGAGAAACAGAACCGCTCTACCGGTATTCCCGAAGAAGACATCATGCAAATCGCCATCAAGTCGATGGGACTCGACGACCTCAAGCCCTTCAACCCCCGCGAGAAAGTGATTGAATTCATGTGCGAGGACGATGACGCTCAAGGCAAACTCGTGGACCTCACCGTGAAAGGCTTCGCTGAAGAGACCTCGCGCGAGTCACCTGCTCCTGGCGGTGGCACCATCGCAGCCTACATGGGCGCTCTGGGTGCAGCTCTGGGTACTATGGTTGCCAACCTCTCGAGCCACAAGCCCGGTTGGGATGAACGCTGCGGTGAATTCAGCCAGTGGGCCGACAAGGGTCAGGTGATTATGACCGAACTGCTGCACCTGGTTGACGAAGATACACAGGCCTTCAACCGCATCATGGCTGCCTTTGGCATGCCCAAAAACACCGATGCCGACAAAGAAGCCCGCAGTGCAGCTATCCAAGATGCCACCCTCTATGCAACTCAAGTGCCCCTGCGCACCATGAAAGAGTCGTTCAAGGTGTTTGAACTGTGCCGCGCTATGGCTCAAGACGGCAATCCCAACAGCGTGAGCGATGCCGGCGTGGGCGCACTCGCTGCCCGTGCCGCTGTGCTGGGTGCAGGCATGAATGTGAAGATCAATGCCGGCAGCCTCAAAGATCGCACCGTGGCCGATGCTCTCATCGCCGAGGCCAACGACCTGATTGCACGCGCCAACAAGGAAGAGGCCGAAATCACCGCTATCGTAGAAACCAAATTATAAATCATCTAGAATAATCTAGAGCATCTAGTAAATCTAGATTTTCTAATTCTAGTAAAAAACCACAATAATGACAAAAGAAGAATTCATTGCCGATATCAGGGCCGGTATTCCCGACGTTCTACCCGAACCCATGCCCTATGAGGCCGATATCAACCATGCGCCCAAACGCAAAGATATCCTGACCCCCGAACAGAAGAAACTGGCGCTGCGCAACGCATTGCGCTACTTCCCTGCCAAGTTCCACAAGACCCTGCTTCCCGAGTTCGCACAGGAACTCAAGGACTATGGCCGCATCTACATGTACCGCTTCCGTCCTCGCTATGAGATGAAAGCACGCCCCATCGATGATTATCCCCACAAGAGCCGTCAGGCTGCTGCCATCATGATGATGATCCAGAACAACCTGGACAAGGCTGTGGCTCAGCATCCGCACGAACTCATCACCTACGGCGGCAACGGTGCCGTGTTCCAGAACTGGGCACAATATCGCCTGGTGATGAAATACTTGAGCGAGATGACCGACGAGCAGACGCTCGTGATGTATAGCGGACATCCGCTGGGACTCTTCCCCTCGCACAAGAATGCACCCCGCGTGGTGGTGACTAACGGTATGGTCATTCCCAACTACTCCAAGCCCGACGACTGGGAGCGTGGCAACGCCCTGGGCGTGACACAATATGGCCAGATGACCGCCGGTTCCTATATGTACATTGGTCCGCAAGGCATCGTGCACGGCACCACCATCACTGTGCTCAACGCAGCCCGCAAAGTGATGGGCGAGGAACGCGAAAAACGCATTCCGCTGTTCGTCACTGCAGGTCTGGGTGGCATGAGCGGTGCTCAGCCCAAGGCCGGTAACATTGCCCAAGTGGTGAGCGTCACCGCTGAAATCAACCCGCTGGCTGCACGCAAGCGCTACGACCAGGGTTGGGTTGACGAACTGCACGAGAACCTCGACGAACTCATCCCCGCCATTCGCAAGGCTGTGGAGGAGAAACGCGTGGTGTCAATGGCATACGTGGGCAACGTGGTTGACCTGTGGGAACGCTTGGCCGACGAAGGCATTCATGTGGACCTGGGTAGCGACCAGACCTCGCTGCACAACCCCTATGCCGGCGGTTACTATCCCGTGGGCTACAGCCTCGAGGAGTCGAAGCGCATGATGGCCGAAGAGCCCGAGCGCTTCAAAGAGTGCGTGTTTGAGTCGTTGCGCCGTCAGGTGGCTGCCATCAACCGCCTCACAGCCAACGGTATGTACTTCTTCGACTACGGCAATGCCTTTATGCTCATGGCAAGCCGTGCCGGTGCCGATATCATGAAAGACGAGACCCACTTCCGCTATCCCAGCTATGTGCAAGATATCATGGGTCCCATGTTCTTCGACTACGGTTTCGGTCCCTTCCGTTGGGTTTGCACCTCGTGCGACCCGCACGACCTGGAGGTCACCGACCGCTTGGCTACCGAAGTGCTCGCCGAGATGATGAACCATGTGACTCCCGACATCAAGGGCCAGCTCGCCGACAACCTGCACTGGATTCGCGAAGCCGGCAAGAATCACCTCGTGGTGGGTTCGCAGGCACGCATCCTCTATGCCGACTCTGAAGGCCGCACCAAGATTGCGCTTGCCTTCAACGAGGCCATCAAACGTGGCGAAATCAGCGCACCCGTTGTGCTGGGTCGCGACCACCACGATGTGAGTGGTACCGACTCGCCCTTCCGTGAAACCAGCAACATCTACGACGGCAGTCAGTTCTGCGCCGACATGGCCGTACAGAATGTGATTGGCGATTCGTTCCGCGGCGCTACTTGGGTGAGCATCCACAATGGTGGCGGCGTTGGCTGGGGCGAAGTGATCAACGGCGGCTTCGGCATGGTGATTGACGGCAGCGAAGACTCGGCCCGTCACATTCGCGAAATGCTGCTGTGGGATGTGAACAACGGCATCGCACGTCGCTCTTGGGCTCGCAACGCCGGTTCGATCGATGCCATCAAGCGCGAGATGGAACGCACACCCGGTCTGCAGGTAACCCTGCCTAACCTCGTCGACGACGCCCTCTTTGAAGACTAATCCCATCTTAAATAAGAGTTTAAACCGCCATTTGGATTATTCCTCATGGCGGTTTTTATTGGTATTATTGGATCGCAAGGGATGACCGGGAAGGTGGGGAAACCTGAATCTTTTGGGAAATGTGGGAAAGATGAGGATATTTTTTCGGTAAGGCATTGAATCCCAGGAACAAAGACTATTTTTGCATTGTACTGCGTTCGTGGTTCTTTGTACTGCTTTCGTAGGTTTTTGTA
>CAMKGM010000069.1 GCA_946412245.1 uncultured Bacteroidales bacterium | reverse complement strand
AGGCGGCCTCGTCTTACGCCAAGTTCAACCGCGTTGACCTTGAAGACGAGCAAGCAGTGCCATACGACCTTATCGTGGTACAGCCGTTCACCGCCACCGACGACCCCTCTGTTCTCGGCATCAAGCCAATCCCGAACATTCAGGAGCGGATTGACGCACTTCTGAAGAAGTACCAGGCCGAGAACATCGACATCGAGGACATTGAGTTCGAGGAGGCAGACCTCGAAGAAAATGTCCTGTTCCCACCCACCGACCCGAATAATGGAACAGCCCAAGAAACGAATATACTTTAACGCCCCTCAACGGCTCACGCAGTTAATTGGGGCGAACACCACAGTTATCGTGGCAGGGCGACGCACGGGCAAGACCGACAGCATCGCCTCGCCCTTTGTGCTGCGCAACATGCAACGCATGCCGGGTAGCACTGGCGGTATCGTTGTGCCGACCTACAAGCACGGACTGACGAACACCATTCCGGGTTTGCTGGCGGCGTGGAAAAGATGGGGATTTCTCAACGGCGTGCACTATGTGATTGGGCGCAAACCGCCCAAGTCATTCGGCAAGCCCATCATTGAGCCAGCCGAATACGAGCACGTCATTACGTTCTACAACGGCTCTTGCGCCATCATCATCTCGCAAGACCGACCGGGCAGCTCCAACTCGCTTACGCTCTCATGGCTGCTCATCGACGAGGCAAAGTTCATAGACTATGAACGCCTCAAAGATGAGACGCTGCCCGCAAACGGCGGCATCAAGTCGTATTTCGGACATCACTCGTTCAACCACTCCGTGATGATCCTTTCCGATATGCCGCAGACACAAAAAGGCAGTTGGTTTCTACATTACCAGGATAAAATGGACCCTGACCTTATCGAGACGATTAAAGGCACGGTCTATGAGATTTGGCACGTCAAGCAGCGCATCAGGCAAATGCGTGCCGAGGGTAAAGAGGTGACACGTCACCTGCGTAACTACCTGCGCCGACTCGACGAGCAGTTGAACAAAATGCGCTCTGTGGCGGTGTACTACAAGGAATACAGCAGCATTGAAAATCTACAACTGCTGGGCGAAAGTTACATCAAGCAGATGAAGCGCGACCTCACGCCAAAGACTTTCCAAACGTCAATCCTTTGCCAACGGATAGGCATCGCCAAAGACGGCTTCTATTCGTCAATGCGTGAGGCGCACAAGTACAACGCCAGCGATTTTGAATACCTCGACAGTCTGGGCTACGACTTCAACGAAGCGCAGCTTGACTGCCGGGCAGATAAGGACTTGAACCCCTACCAGCCCATCTGCATCGGCATGGACTACAATGCCAACATCAACTGGATTGTGGCCGGGCAGCCCACTGGCCGACGGCTCAACGTCATCAAATCGTTCTACACCAAGTTCGAGCGCAAAATCCCTGCGCTCATCGACGACTTCTGCCGCTACTACGCCCACCACCAATGCAAGGTCGTGGTCTATTACTACGACAGCACCGCTCTCGGCGGCAACTATGCCGTCAACGAGCAGGATTTCCACTGGGTGGTGTGCCACGAGTTCGAGCGGCACGGCTGGCAGGTCGAGGACATCAACCTCGGAAATCCTATGCGCCATGATGAGAAGTACCTGCTCATCAACCAGGGCTTTGCCGGCAAACAACGGCTCATGCCGATGTTCAACCGACAAAACAACGACGACCTGATCCTGGCCATTCAGACGGCAGGAGTAGTCCGTGGGCGCAACGGCTTCCGAAAGGACAAGGGCGGTGAGAAACTCGCGGAGAACGAGGAAAACCTGCTCGAACACCGCACCGACGGCACCGACGCTTTCGATACACTCTACATCGGCTGCGAGAAGTTCCCCTACCGAGGCACCTTCGTATTGTCCAGCAGTGGTGTGCTCTAAAATGTCACAAATTTTGCATGTCAATTATCAAGTACGAAACAATATTCCTTTAGTTAGCGTTTTTTTATATGGTGTGCTAGTAGCTGGTTAATCATTGTTGTTTTTTAAGGTTTTTATCAGATTCTGTGTTAGGTGCAATAATGCACTGGTTTATCTTAAAATCTAAGTGATGGAAAGAATTGTATTCTTACCACAGCCCTTTGCGGCTATGGCAGTTTCTAATCTGCTGCCTGCCGTGCCATTGGAGGTGCGGCCTGATGAGAACCAAAATCGCTTTCTCGTTTATGCGACTAAGCCAGTAGAAAACCAAGAAATGCCCATTGAATGGGTAATGGAAGCCTACAACCACATGGTGTATGGCAACATTTCCGAAAACGACCGACTAACTATCAACGCCATTGTCGGCCATGTAGAGGTGTGTTGCCATCCTTGTTCTGACCGCTCAATCTGGACTGCACGATATCGCACTCCGATGTATCGTGTAATCAATGCGCGAGTCTCCACTTATCCGTTGCGCGTGCCGAAGTCAGTTCTCGATAACAACTACATAAGGCAGATTCTCAACACCATTCCCGTCTACGATGTTCATGCACCGCACAAGCCTGAAGCTCACGGCGACGAACTTGTGTTGCCGGTCAACACCAAGTTGTTCCACCATGCTTCACTCGGTGGCGAAATCAGTCTCGACTTGAATGGTGAGCTTGCAAGCCAAGTGCTCAATAAGCGCGGTGAACTTCGACGCTTCATGCGACTCACTCTCACTTGCGGCATTTATCGTATACGCTTTAAGTTCCAAGGTAGAGTTTCCATTGTAATCAACGAGAGTGATGAACCCGTGCTCTATCCATCTGTTCTGCAAAGTTGTGGCAGAGACATCTGCAAACAGCTCATATTGTCGCTCGGCTCCACTTTAAAGTAATGTTTTTCTAACGAAATCGTTTCTGTTAGAAAAAAATAATGTAATTTTGCGGTGTTAATACGCTGGTACTAACACTACATAAAGGCTACTTAAAGTCATTATACTCCCTTTCAAATTGAAAACTTAGGAACTTTTCAGATAGATTAGCAGGGATGTATAGTGGTTCTCGTCACATAGGTGTGAACCGCTCTTGCATCGCTAATCTAGGCCTCCTAAGTGCCACAATTTGTGTGTAATCGGCTCACGCCTTTTTATTTATTAACATATGCCAGACTAAGAATTCTAAACACATTGGCTTGCTGTTTTGGCTAGAGATGAGTAAAGATTGAAGTTATATGCTAATCTAGTCTCAATCGTTTATTGAAGATTTGTAGAGAAAACAAGATTTGCAATAATATGAAGAAAACAATAATATTTGCGCTGACATTATTAATGATTGGCTGCCAGCAACATCGGGCGGTGTCGCCACGGCTGGCGGAGTTGGACTCGCTCATCGCCGTGGCTCCCGACAGCGCCGCAGCGCTGCTCGAGGTCATCCCCTCCGATTCGCTCACTACCCCCGAAAATCTCGCCTATCATGCTTTGCTTCTCACTCAGGCTAAATACAAAGCATACTTGCCATTTGGCGAAGGCGCATTGGACACTATCAATATGGCTGCATGGTATTACAACGATGGCCACAACCTTGAGAAAAACACTCGCTCTATTCTTTATAAAGGTTGCGTGTTTGAAGATCAACAACGGCTCGATAGTGCCATATACTATTACAAGGCCGCTGAAGACCTAGCTATTCAGTCGGGCGACACCTACCACAGAGGCTACGCCCTGTTGCGCATGGCATCGTTATTTCAGAGCAAGTATGCCCTCAAAGAAGCCATCAATTGTTTCCGTTCATCTTTGTCATGCGCCCAAGCTATTCGCAACGACTACGATGCTCTCTATGCTTTACAGGAGTTGGCCAATCTTTACCAAACAATCAAAATAGACAGTGCATTCTTTTTTTCAGAACGGGCCATCGATCTGAGCCTTCAAATGGACAGTGCTGAATATGATTATTGTCTCTCAACTCTTGCCTCCTGCTATCTGATAAAGCAACAATACCGCCAATGTATTGATAACGCACGTCAAGCAATCAGTATGGCATCAAATCGCGAGTCTGTTTTCAGGTCTTGTCATTGGGCTGCGCAAGCCTATGCTCATCTTTCTATGGTGGACTCTGGCGCATACTATTTTCAGTTAGCTCCTCCCCCTCTTGATAAGGCGGATAGTGTTTTGTTTCTTACCACAAAGAGTTATATTGACAGAGATTCTGTGATATTCCAGAATCAATTTGGCAATATGGCTGACACCTTGGTATGTTTTGAGGACATCGTTGCATTAGATCATGTCCTGAAGAGCTATGAGAATGAAAGAAAGCAAAAAGTTAAAGTCCAGAATGAACGTAAATTGTTTCTATGGCTTTCACTTTCTGCTCTTTTGCTAACTATCGCCGGTGTCACAACATATCTTAGAAAGCGCCAAAAAGAGAAAAGTCAAGCCCATGCCATAGTTCGCCAGCATGATGAGATTCTCATTCTCAGACAAGAATTGGAAAAAGAAATCATAAACAATCAACAATTGCGGGACGAACTGAAAAAGAATGAAAAATCGTGCCAGTCTCTGAATGACGAGATTGGACGTTTGAGTCAAATAATCGTTTCCAAAGATGAAACAGCGAGAGCTCAAGACGAACTGAAACGACAGTATCGTTATGATATAGTTGCTTTGAAAGCAGATTTGGAAAGAAAACAGGCATTCATGAGTGAACTTCACAAACAATTTGTCAAACATCAAGGCGCATTAAGAAATATAGTCGCCCGTCAAAAACTGCTAATCATGGCATGTTATCATGATGGAGAGCAAAAATCAGGGCACAATTTACAAAAATTGCACAGTTATATGGTTAAGTTCTTTACCGATGACTACTGCAACACACTAATTGCCTCAATTCGTGCGTTGTATCCAAAGCTAGACAACATTGCGTCCGAAAGAGAATTGGACATGAAAGAGATGATGACTGTTTGTATGCATTTGGCAGGTTATCAGAACAAAATAATTCGTGAGTATTTGCAAGTTGACCGCGACCATACTGTAACAAACATCAAAAAAAGCCTAGCTGAGAAACTACTTGGGAAAGGTTCCTCATTGGACGATTTCAAAACAACGATTTAGTTTTTATAGCCATTATTTTGTCAAAATAAGAAATAATTGTAATCTCAATAAGTCATATTATGCCTGGCCTATTCTTTTGGTCAGGCTATTTTTGTATATATGAGGACTTAACGAACAATAAAAGCATATTGATACGAGGAATTCCTAGTTAAAAAACTTGAAAAAACGCCCCAAACATGGCTCAAAGGACACATAATATGTTAACCAGCACTGATAATCAGGGACTTGTGTTTTGAAAATAGGACATATCCTTTTTGCACCAGAGTGCTAATGAGGTAGTAATTTTGCACTTGGAAAGGCACTGGGCGGCTGTTTTGCTCAGTTTTTCAGATGAATTATTAACTTTAATGCAAAAGACATGAAAAGAATCTTATTTATTCTGATTGTATCTATGATGCTCATTCCTTGCACGGTTGTTGCAGAAGATGGCATCAATGGTTTGAAAGATGCCCAAGTTGTCATTTTCAGTGGAGGTCATCCACACAGACTCGTTGAGATCCAACCCGAAGGTTGGTACTACTACGAAACCCAGGTGCTCACCATCGAGTTCCCGGTGGCGGGCTTCGAGCCCTACACCCTGTCGGTGTCGTCGATGTACAACACGTTGGACTTCTATGTCACAACCCCGTTTGTCAGTGTGCCCATCAACGACACAAACGTCACTATCGAGCTGCAACTCGAGACTGCCAGCGGTGACATGTACTACGGCTCGTTCGAGGCCAGCAGCAACACCAGCACCGAGTAAGGCGATTGCTGCGGGTTGAGTCGGATGACTTACGACAACTTCTTGACACCAAAGACTCATCCACTCAATCCCGCAGCAACTGGAAGAGCTACCTGATTGTCCTCTTGCTCTAGCCGAACGCAATGCCAACCCAGCTAGAGCTTTGAGGCGCAGCCAAATTTAACCAATCTCTAGAGGTCTTAATCAACTACTATTCTAACAATAGATATTATGAAGGCAAGAATCATCATACTGGCATTGTTGTCATGCTGCGTGAGTGGGACAAAAATGTCTGCACAGGCTCCTGGCGGTGTAGCTGGTGCTGAGCTGTGGTTGCGGGCGGAACCGATTGCAGAGAGTGCAGACACGCTTTATCGGTGGCGTGACTTGTCGGGCGATAACACGAAAATGAGACTATCCGGCGGGCAGGAGTTCACACAACGACGCCACGAGATGCATTCGTTCAACTTTCATCCGGCATTTCACCTTGCCGACACACCCATCAGCGCCACACTTCCCCACACCAACTTGTGGCAGACCACCATTCTTGGTGTCTTTGCCTCGGACGGCACCGCATTCGGAAGCGACTCTTTGTTATATAGCTACGACTTTCCCGTTTTGCAGGGATTGGGTGCCAACCTTTACCGAAACTCTGTCACCACGGGATGGATGCCGCACAGCTTCGGCACCACCGACAACAACACCTCGCTACGGGTGGTCGCACACCAGTATGCCGCCACTCCCTACCATTCAGTATGGGACGGTGGGCTGAGCGGCCCTGCTACATTATCCTTCACAGGCAGCCAGCGCACCTTCTACTGCCCGGAGGCGATAGTATATGGGCGCATGCTCTCGCAATTGGAGCGCCGCCAGGTCGAGAGCTACCTCGCGTTGAGGCACGGCATCACGCTTGCGGGCTCATATTTCGCACCCGATGGCTCACTGTTGTGGGACAGTGCCGGCAACAGTGCCTACCATCACCGCGTCACCGGCATCGCCCGCTGGCCGCAGAGCCTGCTTGACCAGCCCGTCTCCACCACATCCTACGAGGAGGGCAGCGCCTATGCCAGCAACCTGCCGGGGAACGACTCTTATTGGCGACTCTGCGACAGCCTCTACACCGACCGCCGTCTGCTGGTCATCGGCCGCGAGCCGGGCTGCCCTCTGCCCGAGGGCGGGCATCTGATGTGGGGCGATGATGGTGGCGCATTGACGATGACACAACTTCAGAGCGACACATTGTGGCGCGTGATGGGTCGCACCTGGCGTTATGAGACCAGCGTCTCTGCCGAGCCCGACACCGCCGGCAACCGTGTCGAACTGAGCTATGAGATTGCAGCCACCTTGTCACCGAATCACATCAGCCATCTGGTGATGCTGGCGGGTGAAGACAGCCCGCCCGACCCGGAGGAATCGGTTGTGATCCCATGCATCGGAGCTGATTCACAACGCCAAAAGCTACTTTTCGATAATGCATGCCTGACCCAGGCATCAGGACAGTATTTCACTTTTGCCCGATATGATGGCTTGCTCGCAAAGGTCACTCCTAATCGTGCCACTTGTGATTACTCGGATGATGGGCAAATTCAAATTGACATATTATGTGGAACGCCGTTGTTCGGCTATAGTATTGTGTTCGGTGGACCATATTATGAAGAGGGTATGGAATATGGTACTCAACAACTAACAGCCAATGATCCGAACTATTTCTTCGGCACACGTCAACATATCATTTCTGATTTGCGCGCTGGAGTGTATCTGCTCACGCTTTGCCAAGGACGTGATACTACAGGCACTGCACCTAATGGAGAGTATGCTCCAGCATACACGCAGCAATGGTTTGTCGCTGTAGGGACTCAATGTGAACCTGAATCACAAAACCAGGCATCTCTGTGTAATCCCCAATTAATCAACCAGTACTCACCTCGCCACGCGCCTTCTAAGGTCACTGGCATTGAAGACATCACAGCTGATACCGACAACGCCGCACTGCAGGTGACACGCAACTCACATCGTTCATTTACTGCCACGCTCACGACTGAAGACAGCGGCCAGGCGCTCCTACTCGTGTTCGATGCCGCTGGCCGTCTTTTGGGGCAGTACCCGATGACCACGGGCAACGTCAGGACCGCCGTCTTCAACGTCCCCGCACCCGGAGTATACATTGTCAAGGCGCTGACCGACCACAACGAGTGCTCAACCAGAATCATGAGTGACTAAAACTCAATGGTGATAAACCCCATAAAATATCAATCAACTAAACTGCAATTCCTATGAGACCCAAACAATACCATAATAGAGCATTCGCGCTGGTTGTCATTGCCTTAGCGTTCCTTTGTTTCACATTCACGTTACAAGGACAATCGCAGGCCGAACGCAACTTCAGTCGCGGGGTGGCTGACAGTCTTTCCCTGACGGGAATGACCAGCATCAGCTTTGGTGACCGCGTGCTGCTTCACGACCTTCAGCTGAGTGTCGCTTCGCTCGACTCTGCATCCGTCCCTCCCATGGACTACGGCATGATCAACGTCACCGTGCAGGGCGAGGGATGCCGTTTCCTACCCCATGGCATCCACTTTGGCGGCGAGGGTGCGACAGTGCGCCTGCGCTATGACCGCACCCGCATCCCCAGTGGCTATACCGAGGACGACATACGCACCTATTACTATGACACATCGCTCGAGCGTTGGATAGCACTGGAGCGAATCGAGGTAGACAGGGAAACCGCCACCGTGGTGTCCCGCACCACCCACTTCACCGATATGGTCAACGGTGTGATTGTCGCCCCAGAGACTCCCGAGACCGGTGCGTTCGTCCCCACGATGATGTCCGATATCCAGGCAGCAGACCCCACTTCCAAACTTACGTTCATCACCCCACCGACCGCCAATAACCGCGGTTCGGCCAACCTGCAGTACCCGTTTGAGATGCCACCAGCACGCAACGGTATGCAGCCGAGCCTTGCGCTGACATACGACAGCGACGGCGGCAGCGGCTGGGCTGGCGAGGGCTGGGACATCCGCGTGCCCGCCATCACCGTCGATACCCGCTGGGGTGTGCCGCGATACAACACGGAGTTCGAGAGCGAGACCTACCTGTTGAACGGGCAGATGCTGGCGATGATGAGCAGAGGCTCAATGACTGTTGCGCACCGTCAGGACTCCGTCCCCCGTGACACATGCCGCATGTTCTTCGTGCGGCAGGGCGGCGACTTCAGCAAGATTGTGCGGCACGGCGATTCGCCCAATAATTACTGGTGGGAGGTCACCAGCCGCGACGGAACTGTTTACACCTATGGTGTGGCCGATTCCTCTTGTGTCAAAGGCAACTACATTGGCGTTGACGGTATCCAACGCGAAGTCATCGCCGAGTGGCGCCTTAACAGCGTGCGAGAGACCCATGGCGACCGCATTGACTATATCTGGCAAGCCGACACCATATACTTGTATGGTGGAACTTTCGCAGTGCGCGATTTGTGGTTGTCGCAGGTCACTGCCAAAAATAAAGAACATGCCGGCCCGCACACACGCGTTACTTTCCACAACCGTGAGCAGGGTAAGGCAATGAGCGCTAATAGCGCACGATATGGCTTCCTCACCGCCGCAACTCATCTGCTCAAGAGCGTCGATGTTGACTTCCGTGCTGGTGGCACAGGTAGCTTTGAAACCCTGCGCACCTACGCCTTAGCCTACGAAAATGGCAAGTTCGGGCGTGAGCGTCTGCTGCAGTTAGACCATATCGTGTCGAATGACACTGTCTCATTCCAAAAATTCAAATACTATGATGACGCAACAGAAATTTCAAATTCCTTGAGTACTTTTGCGGTTGATGCCGACTCTATCAAAGGCGGCGATGGCAACTCATCGGCCTTCCTGCCTCACAAAATAGGGGATATAGAGTTGCGTTCCGTACCTTCTGCATTAGGAGGCACATTTTCACGAAACTATAGCGGCTCGCTGTATGCTGGTGTCGGCTATGGCACATCTCCTGGAAAGACTCTGACTGGCGGCTTGGCGCTTGGCTATGGCCAAAGTAATTCGACAGGCGAAGCGACATTGGTAGACCTGGATGGTGACGGCTTGCCCGACAAAGTGCGCAAGACCAACAATGGGCTGGAGTACTGCCGCCAAACCCTCACCGACGGGGTTGCCACATTCGACAACCCTGTCCCCGTTCAGACAAACGGTGTATCACTCTCCAACTTCTCCCGCAGCAAGACTTCCACCACCACCATAGGCGGAAAGGGATATGTGGGAGTGTACAGCTTTACCATAGAGGGCGGTGTTGATTGGATGACCTCTACATCGCGCACCACCCACTATTTTGCCGATGTCAACGGTGACGGCCTCGTAGATTTGGTCAACAACGGCCATGTCTATTTCAATCACATCGTGTATGGCAGCGACGGCAAGCCTAGACCCACCTTTACCAACACAAGTGTCGATACCCCAAGTCCCATCAACAACAACGGCGCAATAAGTACCGTAGTTCTTGATGCGATTACAGAGGATATGGACACGTTGGTGGAGTCCTCGCCCATGCAGGACGTGGTACGCTACTGGGTGGCGCCGATGGATGGCACCGTATGTATTGATGGCACCGTGACCCGTCAACAGCCTAGTGGAATCTACGATCAAGAGGAGTACGCCCAGGCTGACTCGCTCCATGTCGCCATCGAGCATGGCGGTTCAGAGATATGGGGCCGCTCTATCGCCAAGGACGACGCCACGTCCTACACGCACAGTGTGTCGAACGTGAATGTCTATGCCGGTGACAGAATTTTCTTCCGTCTGCAGTGTGGCCGCCAGCAGTATAGTGACGGTTCGTTCGACAAGGTCGTATGGCCGGTTTCTGTCTCCTATGTCACTGACAACCTGCTGGATAGTGAGCCCAATGGTCATTCCCTGCATTTTTACAGTCCTGAAGAGGACAATGTGCCGCTCGTAGGTACGGAGCTTCCTGCCGACACGGCATCCATCACCATATTCAACACCTACAGCAAGCCCGCGACAAGCGATGATGTCACGCTCACTATCCGTTACACAGGCCACACCGCCCTGGCACAGCCAACCTATGGCGAATGGACACGCGAGGCAAGCGATACCACAGCTGTATGGTCGATGACATTGGGCCGCCTGCAGGAAGTGGCGGCAGAGAACGTCCCGCTGGCTGTGCCTGCCGTGTTCAATGACGGAGTGTTCTCATTCGAAGTCTCTTCAACGAGCAACGTCCGTTGGGAAGACGTGAGCTGGCGGCCGTCGTTACGTTATGTGCATGACCTCGGGACAAGACTTGACACCTCGATTGTCGCCGCCAATCCGCAGTACAAAATATTCAACAAGCTGGTCAAGGCAGGGACAATGTTCACCAATGGGAACACGCCGGTGACCAGCATCACGGTTACACTCAGTGTGACTCCTCACATGAGAAATGGTTCCTATGAGGTCTTGACACTCAAAAACTGTAATGACCTGATTGCAAAAATTCCCTTGTCCCAGCCTTTTAGCCAACACACGTATGCTGTAGACATACCCGCAGGTGAATCCGTCTGTGCAGAGTTCTTTGCGGATTATCAGATAAGCCCAAGCCAGATAAATGCTGCCACGGTTCAGTTCGGTCAGAATGGTCCAGTGATTCCGGCCAGCGTTTATTGCGTAGATTCTGGTGGCGACCTCGGGCCGACGCACCGTGGTTGGGGACAGTTCGTGTACAACGCTGGGGGTAACCGCTACGCACGTCCGATCGTGACCGACAGCCTGTCAATGCCTCGCGACAGCGCCAGTTGTGACCCGCGTTCGATGAAAGTCACACTCTTGACTCCGTCAAACGATGACCCAACCTTCCTGAGGGGCGGCAAGCAGGACATATACATCCATGGCGACACACTGAGTGCGGCGCGCCTGACCGACAACCATGTGTTGCCCGACTCTACGCTCTACGCTCTTGCCGACACAACCTTCACTGTGGCTGGAACCACGTTGAAGGGCACTGGTGCGCGTGGCATTACCTTGGTGTCAAAGTCATCAAGCACCGACGGCATTGCCGGTGTGAGCCTGGCAGGACTGTCGCTGTCGTGCAATACTGCCGGCGGTAACTGCGAAATTAAAAATGCGTTCATGGACATGAATGGAGACGGCTATCCCGACATTGTCACTGAAGGAGCCATCCAGTATACCAATCCCTATGGCGGCTTTGCGCGTGGTGGCATGCTCGACCGTACTGCCTTGGGTCTTGCTGAGTCCGAGGAGCGAATGTTTAGCACAAACGAAGGATACAACATCGGCTTCGGGGGCTCACCCATTTTCTCACATTCCACCATACGTTCCGGAGAGACGGCACGCCTCTCGGCCGAGAGTGCCACAGCCGCCGTCTCGCTCACGTTGGCCAATTCCAATAAGAGTGAATCGAAGATGTCCTATATTGACATTAATGGTGATGGCCTGCCCGACCTGGTTTCCCGCAGCGAGAACGGTCAGTTGTGGCTGCGTCTGAACATGGGTTATGGATTTAGTTCCCGTGTCTCCCTAGGGGTGTCGGACAGCATACAGACGACAAACGACAAGACTCAAACAGTAGGTTTAAGTGGCAGTTTCAACATAGGTGCTTCCAGTTTCGCGGGTGGCATCAGTGCTGCAGCCACCAAGACAACGGTTCTTTGCGCGTTCATTGATGTTAACGGGGACGGTCTGCCTGACAAGGTTTACGATGATAGAGGCACATTGAAGGTGCGTCAGAACTTGGGCGATGCATTTGCTACAGCTATAGTTTGGAACGGATTGGACAGCCTTGAACGGCATGGAGCGACCTCAAGATCTGAAAATGTCGCATTTACCTACAGCTTCACCATCACGCCGCCCGGCATCAAGATTGCCATCTCGCCCTCATTTGTTACCGGCAAGAGCATGAGCCAGCCCCAGCTCGAACTGCGCGACATCGATGGTGATGGCTTTATTGACATCCTTGAGAGCGACGGTGAGAACGACCTGCGCGTGCGTCGTTCCACCATCCGGCGCACCAATCGCCTGCGCTCAGTGACCAACTCGTTGGGCGGCAAGTTCGAGATTGACTATGAACACTCCACCCCCACCTACGGCCTGCCGGGCGGCAAGTGGGTGATGTCCAGTGTCACTGTCGACCGTGGTATTCACGGCAACGATTACGACATTCCCAACACTCGCCAGACCTTCGACTATGCCAATGGCGTTCGTGACCGTCACGAGCGCGAGTTCCTGGGTTTCCATGAGGTGACCACCTGGCAGGTGGACCCCGGCAACGGCGACGCGCCGCTGCGGCAGACCGTCGAGGTCTACGACACCGCCAGCGTCTACACCGCGGGCAGCCTGCTCCTGACCTATGTTGCCGACCCGCAGGGCAACCGCTACGGCGAGACAAGGAACACCTACTATACCTACGCCCTGACCAACGACTGCGACAACAGCGCCTACAACGGCGGGCGATATTCCTACAGCACAAACGGCTACGAGGCCAGGAACGACCGCGGTGTCGCCTACTGCCCTGTGCGCTTCACCGAGACGCGCCGCTACGAGGGGGAGTCTGCGACCGCCGTCATGTCACAGGACTGGTACCAGTATTACGACCGAACGGGCGACCACGGACTGTTGCGTAAATACCGCCACTGTGTAGGCGGCGGACTCACCGAGAGCGGCGGCGGCACATACAACTATCAGACCAATGTCGAGTACAACTATAACCTCTCGAACACGGCCTATATTATCGGCATGCCTAAACGGGTCAAGGTCACCGACAAGCGGGGAAGTCTCTACCACCTCACCGAGGCCACCTACGACCGAGGCCATCCCAACCAGATCACCCAGATCAAGAGGATGCTGTCCTATGACGTGGCTACACCAGTTGGTGGTGGGGCCGGCCCGATAGGCCGGGGTGACGGCACAGGGACGGGCACCAACGGCATCGGCGATGGTATTGGGGGCGGAACCATCACTCCCATAGGTCGCAACAATCCCGACCAAGAGTCTAGCATATACACGGAGACTTACCTCAACCCCGTCTACGCCATCACCGACTACAGCTACGACCTCCACGGCAATCTCCATACCGTCCGGCTGCCCGACAATGGCAGTAACCAGCGCATGACCTATACATACACCTACGACGGTCTACAGAACATGCATCTGGTGGATGTTCAGGATTCATTGAATTTCTCCAGCACGTTCGGCACTTTAGATTACCGGTTCGGCATCGCCCGCTCGCACAACGACATTAATAATGCCAGGACATATAGCTATGTAGACAACTTAGGACGCGTGACTGGAATCAACTTCCCGAACGAGTTGCAGTTGTTTGCGAATAGCGGCCAATATAGCGAGACCCATCCGGCCTATTACACCATCGCCTTTGAGTATGAGCCTAAAGCCGATATTGATGCGGTTACCGGACACATCACCCGTCCCGCATACGCCATCACAAAGAGGCTGAATAATGGTGATGAACTGTCGAACCCGCAGTATGTTGAGAGCATCACTTTCGTTGACGGGTTCGGAAGACCAGTGCAGGTAAAGAAGCAGAGCGTGATTGAAAGTGTTAACATAACAGTCGAGCCTGTCTATGTCGTGAGCGGCCACCAGGTCTATGACGGATATGGCCGCGTGATTGAATCCTATCATCCCACTACAGATCCGCCTGCCCAGAGATTGGTGTTTCATAAGACACCTGATGCTGTGCAACCTACTGTGACTCAGTATGACGCGTTTGACAGGCCTGTGTCAATCACGCATCATGACGGCACGGTCACGTCCTACAGCTATGATGTCAACCCGTCAGAACACACCGAGGTGACTACCACGACCGACGCCAATCAGCACCAGAGCAAGGTGTATACTGATGGTGACGGCAGGACTGTCAAAACCGTTCAATATAAGGATGAGGGGAACAGCCAGGCATTGACCACCACGTTCGCCTACGACGGCATCGGCCGCCTGACGACGGTCACCGACACCGAGGGCAACGTGACAAGTTCAACTTATGACTTGGGTGACCGCCGCACCTCAGTCGAGCACCCAGCAAGCGGAATATCCTCATTCACCTATGCACCTGCAGGCAATATGTTGACCAAGAGGACCGCCAATATGCAGGGTACTGGCAAAGCTATCCGCTACAGCTACAACTATCACCAGCTGGACACTATCTTCTATCCCGACCATCCCGAGAACAACGTCTATTATTTCTACGGCACCAGTCAGGATGTTACCGGCGGTTGGAAAGGGCGCGTGAAGCTCAGGGTCGACGGAACAGGGGCAACCGAGTACACCTACGGCAACCTGGGCGAGGTCACTAGTGAGCGCAGGACGGTCGTGGTGCCAAACCAACATGTGGCAACCTTTAACACCTCGTGGAATTACGACAGTCAGGGCCGTCTGCACAGCATGACCTATCCCGACGAGATCACAGTCACCTATGGCTACGACGCCGGAGGCAACCTGAACCGAGTGTCGGGAAGTGATGGCTCCCACAACTGCGACTATGTGCAGGACATACACTATGACAAGTTCGGCGACAGGGTACGCATCTACTACGGTAATGGTTTCAAGACCGCTTATTTCTATAACGCCAAGAACCGGAGGATGAATCGGATTTATACTACGTCAAGTACCCGAGCGCGCATCGCACTCCGCTCTTTCGGTTTCGACAATGTGGGCAACATCACTTCCGTGTCAACCTCATCGAGCAACATGTTGTTGCCTTCCATGAGGCACACGTATGTCTATGACGCACTGAACCGGTTGGTAGAGGCACACGGACAAGGCCTGAACAACAGCTCCAACAGTTACGACCTGACGATGGACTATGACGACCTGTACCGCGTTACGTCCAAACATCAGTTGATTCAGCAGGACAGCGTACAATTCGCGGGCAAATTGTTTGCGGGATACAATCTGGATTATACCTATAATCAGGTTGCCGGGAAGAAATTCCAGATGTCGACAGTGTCCGACACTAATTATCGCACCGCATTGGTGGCCCCGACTGCCAATGACAGTATCCGAGAGGCACATTCTTATGAGTATGACAATAATGGCAATATCCTTTACGTTAATACATTAAGACTGAAACCCGACATGACTGCTCAACCAGATACCGTGCAGAGGAGCCGCGAGGAGCGATTCCGCTGGGACGAGGAGAACCGCCTGACGGCTCTCTCGCAGAACGGCTACGTCTCCAATTACTGGTATGACGCGAATGGCGACAGGGTCATCAAGGAGCATGGTGAGAACATGGCGGTGTTCGTCAACGGTCGCCAGGACGGTTGTGTGACGCAGACCGGCAGGTACAGCGTTTATCCCAACCCCTATTACAGTTACGGCGATGATGGTCGTTACACCAAGCACATCTACATAGGGTCGGAGCGTGTCCTCTCGCAGGTGGGCGGTGTGTATGGCGAGCCAAGAATTCTTGATGTCGCCGGACACGATGTGCGCATCAAGGTCGACTACCCGCAGATTCGCACAAGTCAGGACTCGGTGATGGAGGCCGCCTATACCCACTTCGACCTGCCATACAACGGCACCGACCATGATAATTTCGGCAGGTACAAGTTCGACCTGCCGGGCTACTGGAATGAATCGTTACAGTCACCTCGTGACGGCGAGCAAGACGAGAATGATGGTAATCCCACGCGAGCGCAAGAGCTGCTCTATTATTACCACACCGACCACTTGGGAAGCTTCACGCTCGTCACTGACGGCAACGGACAGTTAGTCCAACAGATAGAGTATCTGCCCTACGGTGAGGTGTTCCTCGAGC
>CAMKGM010000068.1 GCA_946412245.1 uncultured Bacteroidales bacterium | reverse complement strand
CCGTCATTTGCACATGAGAGAGTATTAATCTGTAAACTTTTTTCAGGACGCTACATAATTCGCTAAATTCGCTAAATTCGCATTAATAATATTCCGAGCTTGCGAGGCTTTTCGTAGCTTTTCGTCCTTTTTCAGATGCCAGCCATTTCGAGACCTCCGAGTTCTCCGATAACTGACGACTGAAAACTGAAAACTGAAAACTATCTTTCAATTATTGAACTATTTATTGTAATTTTGCATAAACATTGTTAGGTGGAACATGAATTATCATCTCACAGCACCCGTCAGCAGCAACTGCGCCATCGCATTGCCTGCATCTAAGAGCATCAGCAACCGGTTGCTGCTCATTAGGACATTGTGCGCCAAGCCGTTCCGTATTTTCAACCTGGCCGAGTGCGACGACACCATCGCTATGCAGCGAGCTCTTGAGGCAGCCGATAGCACCATTGATGTGGGCGGCGCCGGCACCGCCATGCGTTTCCTCACCGCCTACTATGCCACGCGCCCGGGCCACACCGTCACGCTCAAAGGCGATGAGCGCATGAGTCAGCGTCCCATCGCGCCACTGGTCGACGCCCTGCGGCAACTGGGGGCCGACATTGAATATATTGGGAATGACGGTTTTCCACCCCTTCGCATCACAGGCAAGCAACTCACCGGCAATCAGTGCATATCCATACCCGGCAATGTAAGTTCGCAGTTCATCTCGGCCCTGCTCATGATAGCCCCCACCACAGGAGGTCTCTCGATAGAAATCACGGGCGCAATCACCTCGCGGCCTTACATCGACATAACCCTCAGTCTGATGAGCGAATATGGCATCGATGCCACCTGGCACGATAGCGTCATCCAAGTGCCCGCAGGCGAATATCTGCCGCACGACTACGCCGTTGAGGCCGACTGGAGTGCCGCCGCCTTCTGGTTTGCCCTGCAAGCATTGCTTCCGCAGTCACACATTGTCCTCAACGGACTGATGCAAAACTCCTTGCAAGGTGATGCCCGCGTGGCCGAAATCTTTGCCTCGATGGGCATCAATACCACTTGGAATGGCGACGAGTTGAGCCTTGACTGCTCGCGCGTGGCGCAGTGCTGCTGCTCCACCTTTGCCGACCTCAACGGCACCCCCGACCTCGCCCCCACCCTCGTTGTGGCCCTGTGCCTGCTGGGCCGACCCTTCCGCATCACCGGACTGGGCACCTTGCGCGTCAAGGAGAGCGACCGCCTCGAAGTGTTGCGCTCTGAACTGCGCAAGTTGGGCTATAACCTTCAAATCGAGGGAAATGAGGCCCTGCAGTGGCACTTCGAGACTGTTGAGCCCCAAGCCACCCCGGTCATCAACCCACACACCGACCACCGCATGGCTATGGCCTTTGCGCTGGCTGCGGTCAAATTCTCGGGCATCGTCATCAATGATGCTCAAGTAGTTAACAAGTCCTACCCACTCTTTTGGCAACACCTGGAGCAGGCAGGTTTCACAATCACCTCACAGCCATGATGCCCGCAATCATACTCTTGTCAGCACTCGTGCTGGTGGGAACCATCCTCTATCTCACCGACAAGAAGCCCTCAGAGTCTAACAACGACACCCCGACGGCACCTCCCGCGTCGCAACCCGAATCGTGTTCAGCCGACTGCTGCGCCACCAACGACGTGTGCCCCAGTGAGTTGCTACTCAAGGCGGCTTGCAACGATGCCGCCTACTACGATGACGAGGAACTTGACCGGTTCAAAGGCCGCAATGCCGACGACTACACGTCCGACGAGTTGGAGCAATTCCGCGACGTGCTCTACACCCTCAAGCCCCACGAATTGCTACCCTGGCGACAAGCACTCAAAAAGCGCGGCATCGTCTTGCCCACACCACTCCACGACGAGTTTCTCATGCTCTACAACGAAACCACGGCAGGCACACCCGGCGAGCAATAGCGGTGCACCCTGAACTGCACTTTTCGCAACTTTCTCACCCTGCCACACAATAAAATGCCTAATCTGCCGTTATCTCTATATTATCAATATTGCAATATATGAAAAATCTATCAAGATACTTGCCAATAGCCATGATTGTGGCGGTGATGATTTTTGAGGCGTGCAGCGCCAAAAAGAACACTGCCGGCTCGCGTTTTTGGCAAGCTTTCACGACCCGATATAACGTGTATTATCACGGCAAGACCAACTACGACGAGCAGATTAAGATTCTCGAAAATGACTACGAGGACGACTACTCGCAGCGCGTGTTCATCCACCCCGCCGAGTCAAAGGCCAACCCCAAGTCGCCTCAGGGCGGCGGCAGCTTTGACCGCACCATCGAGAAGATGCAGAAGGCCATTGCTCTGCACTCCATCAAGAAGAAACCTAAGAAGAAAGCCGGCAAGGGCAATGACCCCAAGTACAAGGAGTGGCTCAAGCGCGACGAGTATAACCCATTCCTGCACAATGCGTGGTACATGCTCGCCAAGGCCGAGTACATGAAAGGCGACTTCTTGAGTTCGGCCGCCACCTTCCACTACATTGCGCGCCACTTCACGTGGAAGCCCGACCTGGTGGAGGAATCGCAGATTTGGGAAGCACTCAGTTACTGCGCCATGGGCTGGACTACCGAGGCCGACAACATCCTGGCACACATCCACATTGACCAGATTGAGGACAGCAAGCGACGTTCGCTCGCCAACCTGGCCTTTGCCGACTACTACATCAAGGACAAACGCGACAGCGAGGCAATCCCCTATCTTGCCGAGGCCATCAAGGGGTTCGGCGGCGCACAAAAGGTGCGACTCAACTTCCTGCTGGGCCAACTCTATGAGAGTGTGGGCGACAAGCAAAACGCCTACCTCGCTTACAAGCGCGCCGGTGGTAGCAGCGGCTCGACCTATCGCACCAAGTTCAACGCCCGCATCAAGCAGAGCGCCGTGTTCCAGGGCGACAACATCAAGAGCGAAGTGAACTCGCTCAAGTCAATGACCCACTATGACCGCAACAAGGATTATCTGGATCAAATTTACTATGCAATAGGCAACCTGTACCTGTCGCGCAACGACACGGTCAATGCTATCGAGAACTACAAGCTCGCCGCCGAGAAGAGCACCCGCAACGGCATCGACAAGGCCATCAGCCAACTCACCCTGGGCGGTGTGTACTTCGCCCAGCACAAATATGACCTGGCGCAACCCTGCTACGCCGAGGGCATCACACAAGTGAACGAGGACTATCCCAACTACAAGGAACTCAAGAAACGCAGTGATGTGCTCGACGAACTCGCGGTTTACGCTCAGAACGTGACCCTCCAGGACTCGCTGCTGCGACTCTCGCAGATGACACCCGAGGAGCAGAAGAAGGTAATCAAGAAAATCATTGAGGACCTGAAGAAGAAAGAGAAGGAAGAGGCCGAGAATGCCGCCCGCGAGGAATACCTGGCCGAGCAGGCCGCCAAGGGCAACACCGGTGGCAACAAGGGAGGCGCGAATGCCCCCACCTCGTACCAGATGAACAACGACAAGTCGTGGTACTTCTACAACACGGCCACGAAGAATGCCGGTAAAACCGCATTCCAGCAACAATGGGGTAACCGCAAACTCGAGGACAACTGGCGACGCCGAAACAAGGCGACTTTCTCGCTTGACGAGAACCTGAACGATGATGACGAGAACCTTGCACAAAGCAATGACTCGACTGCAAACGACTCAACCAAGGTGGACCAGAAAGCACTGGCACGCGCCGAGGATCCGCACTACGAGGAATACTACCTCAAGCAGATTCCCAAGACGCCCGAGGAGATTCAAACCTCGCACGATGTGATTCAGGAGGGTCTGTTCAACGAGGGTATCATCTTGAAGGACAAACTCGAGGACTTCAATGCGGCCGGATTCCAGTTTGCCGAACTGTTGCGCCGTTATCCTGACAACATCTACCGCCTTGACGCATACTACAACCTCTACTTGATGCACATGCGCAACGGCGACCACACACAGGCCGAGTACTACCGCAGCATGATATTGAGTGAATTTGCCGACTCCAAGTATGGACAGGCAATGCAAGACCCGAACTATCTTGAGAACCTCAAGAATATGGAGAAGGTGCAGGAACGCATGTATGAACGGGCTTACGACAATTACCTGAACAACAACAATGCTGAGGTCCATGCGGCTTATGCCGAGATGATGCGCAAGTATCCCTTGTCGAAACTCATGCCCAAGTTCATGTTCATCGACGCGCTGTCGTATGTAACCGAGAAGAACTACGACAAGTTCAAAGAAACCCTCAAGGAGATGCTTCAGCGCTATCCCGAAACCGACATCACACCCACCGCGTCGTCGATCGTGAAGCAAATCAACCAGGGTCGCAAGATTAACGGTGGCGGCGAGAACGCCCGCGGTATGCTGTGGACAACACGTCTCAGCAACGACACTACCGCTCAAGGCATCGAGAAAGAATTCACCCCGTTCAGCGAGGGACTCGACAAGCCGCAATACTTCATCCTGGTGTACTCAACCGACACCATCAGGAGCAACGTGTTGCTCTATGAGGTGGCCAAGCATAACTTCAGTGCCTACACCATCAAGGACTTTGACTTGGAACAGATGAACTTCGGCAACTTGGGTCTGCTGATTGTGAAGGGCTTTGCAAACTATGCCGAACTGCAGCACTACAAGGGCCTGTTTGACACCGACAAGGAACTGAACCTACCACCACAGGTGCACCAGGTGCTCATCAGCGAGGACAACTTCAACCTGCTCTTGCGTGAGGGTCGCACGTTTGAGGACTACTTCCGCTATCTCGACGAAGAGAACACCAAGAAGGTGGAGAGCAAAGTACCCGAACTGGCCGACGGTGAAGGTGAAACCGACGAAACCGAAGGCGAAACCGACGAAGAGAAGCCCATGAAGAGCGTCAAGGGCAAGAAAGACGAACAGACTCAGCCCAAAGACGATAAGAAGAGCGACAAGAAGAAAGATAAGAAGAAAGACAAGAAAGGCGACAAGAAGAAGGGCGACAAGAAACCTGACAACAAGGAAAATACTGAGCCCAACAAGTTCTTGAAGCAGTCGCAGTCGGCTGCCGCTGACTCAACGCAACAGGCCGAGCCTAATATGTTTGACGTGACGCCCCAAATCGGACCCAACTCCACTCGACCCGTAGTCACTCAGCCTAAGAAGACTGAACCGGATTTGACCGAACAGGAGACTGACACCACTCACGTCACAACCCCCACACCTGAGGTGACTCAACCTGTAGTCACGCAACCCGAGGTAAAGGTGCCCGAGGTGACTCAAACAGAGACTACTCAGCAGACGGAGGCAACACAAACCACTACTCAGCAGACCGAGGCTACGCAAACCTCTACTCAGCAGCAGGCTGTGACCGATCCCGGCCAAAAGCCGACCCGTAGCATCCGCGACAAGAAGGGTGACGACGAGAAGGCTCGCCAAAAGGCCGAGAAAGAAGAGGCCAAGCGTCGTGAAAAGGCCGAGAAAGAGGCTGCTAAAGCCCGCGAAAAGGCCGAGAAGGATGCCGCTAAAGCCCGAGAAAAGGCCGAGAAGGATGCCGCTAAGGCCCGCGAAAAGGCTGAAAAGGATGCCGCTAAGCAGCGCGAGCAGGCTGAGAAAGACCGCGCTAAGCTCAAAGAGCAGCAAATCAAGGCTCGCGAAGACTCGGTCAAGAATGCCCGTAAGGCCAAGGAAGAGCAACTGAAACTCGACCAGAAAGAGCGCGCCGACGCCAAGAAGCAAAGGGAAGAGGAGCGCAAGCAGCAACTCAAAGAAAAAGAGAAGCAGCGCAAGCAGAAGGCCGAAGAGCGCAAGCAACGGCAGAAAGAACGCGAAGCCGAGCGCAAAGCCTACAAGAAGAAGAAAGAACAAGAGGCTAAAGAACGCAAAAAGGCTGCCGAAGAGCGTCGCAAGGAGAAAGAGCGCGAAGCCAAACAGCGTGCCGAGCAACGCAAAGCCGAGCGAGAGGCCCAAAAGGGCAAGGGCAAAGGCGGCAAGAGCAACTCCACCGGCAAGGGCAACTCCACCGGCAAGGGTAACTCTACCGGCAAGGGTACTGATACGGGCAATGCCGGCGACAAGGGCAACGAGCCCAAAGAGTGACGGCATACACCCATTTGTTTTAAACAATTAACAGCAAACACTTGACACATGAGCAAACAACAAATATTATGGGCCGACGATGAGATTGATCTCCTCAAGCCACACATCCTGTTTCTTCAGAACAAGGGCTACGAGGTGACAACCGTCACTAACGGCCGCGATGCCCTGGATGCCATGGCCACGCAAAACTTCAACCTGATTATTCTTGATGAGAACATGCCGGGCATCAGCGGGCTTGAGGCGTTGCAGCAAATCAAGATTCAGCAACCCAACGTGCCCGTAATCATGATTACCAAGAGCGAGGAAGAGAACATCATGAATCAGGCCATAGGCGGTGAGATTGCTGACTATCTCATCAAGCCGGTGAATCCCATGCAGATACTGTCATCGATTAAGAAGAACCTGCACAGCGAGGCACTGGTCACGCAAAAGGTCACCATCGACTACCAGCAGCAGTTCATGAACATCAGTCAACGCATCAATTCGGCCTCGACCATTGAAGACTGGTACGATATTTACAGCACACTGGTGCGGTGGGAACTCACCCTGTCAAACACCGAGACCAACATGGACGAGATGCTGCGCATGCAAAAGTCCGAGGCCAACGCCGCGTTTGCCAAGTTTGTGAAGCGCAACTACGAGCAGTGGATTACTACCGACAATCATCCGGTGATGAGCCATCAGGTGTTCAAGTCGGCCGTCGTTCCGCTACTGAATGAGGGTCACAAGGTGTGTTTCATTGTGATTGACAACTTCAGGTTTGACCAGTGGCGCATCATCAGCCCCATGCTCAGCGACCTGTTCAACGTGGAGAGCGAGCAACTCTACACGACCATCCTGCCCACTGCTACACAATATGCACGCAATGCCATTTTCTCGGGACTGCTGCCGGTGGACATTGAGAAGATGTTTCCCGACCTGTGGGTGGATGAGGATGAGGATGAAGGAAAGAACCTGAACGAGGCTCCGCTTATCCAAACCTTCCTGGACCGTTACAGACTTCGCTACCGATTCTCTTATAATAAGGTGAACGATTCAACGGGCGGCGACAAACTGATTCAAAACTTCGCATCGCTCGACAGCTATGACCTGAATGTGATGGTGTTCAACTTCATCGATATGCTGTCGCATGCGCGCACTGAGTCAAAGATGATTCGTGAATTGGCAAATACCGACCTTGCCTATCGCTCAATTACTGAATCGTGGTTCCGCAACTCCTATGCCTACGAGGTGTTCAAACTCATCGCCGAACGCGGATGGAAAATCGTGCTCACGACCGACCACGGCACCATTCAAACCAACAATGCGGTCAAGGTGATAGGCGATCGCAACACCAATACCAACCTGCGCTACAAGGTGGGCAAGAACCTGAGTTACAACAATAAACAGGTGTATGAGATTCGAAATCCCAAGAAGTTGGGTTTGCCTTCGCCCAATGTGTCGTCGGCCTACATCTTCTGCATGAACAACGACTTCTTTGCCTATCCCAACAACTACAACTACTACGTGCAGTACTATACCGGCACATTCCAGCATGGAGGCATCTCCATGGAAGAGATGCTCGCTCCGCTCATAACATTAACACCTAAATAATTACAACTATGAAACATCTGTATACCCATTTTCTCTTGGTTTTTGCATTGCTCGTTGGGACAGTATTGTCGGCAAGTGCTTTCGATTTCCAGGATGGTGATATCGTCTACCTTATCAATGAAGACGGCACCACCGCCACCGTCACCTATACGGTGAAGAACAACAAGGAAAACTATGCCGGCATCACCGAGATCAATATCCCTTCTAAGGCAACCGACCCTGCCACTGGCAAGACTTATGATGTGACGACCATAGGTACCTACGCCTTTTACAGCAACAATTCCATCACGAAAATCACTATCCCCACCTCTATCACCAAGATGGAGACCGCGGCCTTCGGCACGTTGAGCAAACTCAAACAGATACACATCTCTGACCTGAAACGGTGGTGCGAAATTACCTTTGCTTCGGCTACTTCTAACCCTTTTTATGGCGGTTCAAAGATGCTTTACCTCAACGGAGAGGTGGTCACCGACCTCACCATTCCCGCAGGTGTGACTGAAGTCATGCCGTATGCGTTCTATAAGTGCAACATCGCCACACTCAATGTGGGCAACGACGTCAACATCATCCGTTCCGAGGCATTCAAGCAGTGTCCCAACCTTATGACTGTAACCATTGGCGGCAATGTTAAGACGCTGGGCAACGATGTCTTCAGCGGATGCAACAAACTGGCTTCTATCTCCCTTTCTCAGTCGGTCGACTCCATAGGCAAATCTTGTTTTGTTAACTGCAAGAGCCTCACCGATGTGGTATTGCCCGATGACATTGATTATATAGCCGAAAGCCTCTTCGACGGTTGCAATGGACTCACAAATGTTCATCTGCCTGCTAACCTTGAGATTGTCGGGAATATTTCATTCCGTGGATGCAAGGCACTCCAGATGATTGAAATACCATATGGAACATCCTCCATTCTCCAGAGTGCATTCTACAACTGTACTTCACTCGACTCCATTGCTTTGCCTCCCACCGTGGCCAACATTGAATACCATGCTTTCTACAACACCGCATGGCTTAACCGACAGCCCGAGGGACTCATCTACATTGGCAATGTGGCACTAGGCTATCGCGGCACCGTGCCCGAGGGTACCCGTATCACCCTGCGCGACAACACCGTGGGAGTGGGCGAGCGTGCTTTCTACCAGCAGGCTGGACTCGAATCTATCACCTTGCCTTTCACTGTGGTGGCACTTGGTGACAACTCCTTTGGCTACTGCTCCGGACTCAAAGAAGTGCACGCGCAGATGAATCATGCCCTTGAGATGGGTTACATCAACACCGTGACCCATGAGTGGACCGTATTTAACCAACTTGACTATGACAACTGCACCCTCTATGTGCCTAAAGGCCTCAAGTCACTCTACGAGGACTCGTGGCTGCGATGGGCCAGGTTCACCCACATCGTTGAGGAGAATATACTCGCTGGTGACGTGGACGGCAGCGGTAAAGTTAACGTCTCGGATGTTACGATGCTTGTCAATATGATTCTGGGTTCAGTACCTATGGATGAAGAAGCTGCCGATATCATGAAGGATGGCAAGGTCAATGTCAGCGATGTGACGGCTCTGGTTAACCTCATTCTAGGTGTCATTATCTACTAATGTGAATCATCAAAACTGGATATAGTATAAAAAAACGGCGGACAGAAACAACCTGTCCGCCTATTTTTTTTTCTTATAGAAATGAGCGCTTAAATCTCAAGAACACGATGGCGGTCGCGGCGATACCACAGTATGAACCACAACAAGGCCACAGCGGCAATAGCGGGCACGGCCCACACCGTGATGTCAGTACTCAGGTTGAACGCCTCAGGCGACACCAGCAGGAACAACGCACATATCACCGTCATAAACACGGCAGGAATCAGCGTCATCACATAGGGTTTGCGCGCACGCACGAGATACACCGTGAGCATCCAGAAGGTGAACACAGCCAGCGTCTGATTGAGCCAGCCAAAGAATTGCCACAGCACATTAAAGCTGTCGGGGCTGCTCATTTGCCATAGCAGCAGCGCAAAGGTAGCCACAAAAATGGGCACACTAATCATGAGGCGCTTCACAACGGGTTTCTGGTCAATATGCAATGCCTCTGCAATAATCAGTCGCATGCTGCGCAGAGCAGTGTCACCACTGGTGATGGGAGCTGCCACCACGCCCAGCATGGCCAGTATGCCACCCATCACGCCCAGCCACCCGGTGCACACAATTTTCACCACAGTGGGAGCGCTAAAGTACTGGATAAGCGTCTTGCCGCCTTCGCCTCCAAACTGGCTCACAAAGGCTGTAACCTCGTCGGCGCTAATAAGTTCTTTCCAACCGCCATAATAGAAGAAGTAAGATGAAACGCTTGCCCAGATGAGCGCCACAATGCCCTCGGTAATCATCGAGCCGTAAAACACACGGCGTCCCAGTTTCTCGCTCTTAATGCAGCGCGCCATGAGCGGACTCTGCGTGGCATGGAAGCCGCTCACCGCACCACAGGCAATGGTGATGAACATGCACGGCAGCAGCGGATTCTTCTGCATGAAGCCCACTATGCCAAGCGCATCCTTGCCGCCTATTTGAGTGCCGTTGCGCCACGCGTCCATGTTGCCCATGTCCCACAACTCAGGCAGAGCAGGCATCTTGATAATCAGCACCACAAACAGTGCCAGTGCCATGAATATGAGCGAAATGGCAAACAACGGATAAATCTTGCCTATGATCTTGTCGATGGGCATCATGGTGGCAATAAGATAATAGATGAAGATAATGGCCATCCACATCACCTTGTCACCCCCGAAGCCCTCGAGAATGATGGCTGGGCTGTAAACAAACACGGCGCCCACCATCACCAGCAACAGCGATGTGACGGTGAGCATCACTTTGCGGGTGCCATTGCCCAGATATTTCCCTATCATAGTGGGCAGTCCTGCGCCGTCGTTACGCATCGAGATCATCCCGCTCAGGTAGTCGTGCACCGCACCGCCAAAGATGCAGCCCAACACAATCCACAAGAAAGCGGCCGGACCAAACCACATGCCCATAATGGCACCAAAAATGGGGCCCGTTCCGGCAATGTTGAGGAACTGAATCATGTAGACCTTCCAGGTAGGCATTACCACATAGTCCACACCGTCGTTAATGCGCACGGCGGGAGTTTTACGGTTGTCGGGGCCGAACACCCTGTCAACCACTTTGCCATAGATGAAATAGCCCAAAATCAAGGCTACCATGCTAATGAGGAATGTTATCATCTCTTATCGTTTGATTATCGTTTATGTTTATCGGCTTTTGCGAGCATTCTTGTCGTTGTAACACAAGTATGACCTATCAAGAGGCTTTGCCACACTCAGAACTACTGCTTATTCTCGTTTTGGGTCTCAACATCCTGAGTCTCAGTTTCAGCCGGTTTGTCTGCCGTTTTCTCAGGTGTCTTGCTTCGTTCGTGGTATGACTTGATGCTCTGCTCATATTTCGATTGCTTCTCAAAAAGAAGATTATAATCGCCTTCAAAATTACGTCGTCTCATAATGAATTATATGGTTTTGTTACACTGCAAAATTACAAAAAAATATCTTTTCCTTGAACGGGGACAGAAAGGAAACAAGGGCTACTGTGATGCGCCCCTTGTTTCCTGATACGGTTGTATTGAATTAGAGTTCGAGGTCTTCGTTAAAGATTTCGTGCCAGGGCAGACCGGCCTCGGCCACTTGTTCGAGGAACGGGTCGGGATCGAATTCTTCCACATTGTGCACACCGGGTTTCACCCAAAGTCCCTTGAGGAACATCATGGCACCCGTCATGGCGGGCACGCCGGTGGTGTAGCTAACAGCTTGCATACCGGTCTCTTCGTAGGCCTTGTGGTGGTCGCAGTTATTGTAGATGTAGTAGGTGAGCGGGTTACCCTGCTTGTCGATACCGCTGATGCGGCAACCGATGCTCGTTTGGCCGGTATAGTTCTCGCCCAGGTCTTGTGGATTGGGCAGCACCGCTTTGAGGAACTGCAGAGGCACAATTTCCATGCCGTTGTAGTTGATGGGGTCAATGCGCGCCATGCCAATGTCTTGAATCACACGCAGGTGAGTGAGATATTCCTGTCCGAAGGTCATCCAGAAGCGAGCCCGCTTGATGGTGGGGAAATTGATAACAAGCGACTCCAGCTCCTCATGATACATGAGGTAACTCTCGCGCGGACCTATCTCGGGATAAGTGAGCGGTTTGTGAATCTCGAGTGCACCGGTCTCAATCCACTTGCCGTCCTGATAGTAGCGGCCCTTTTGGGTGATTTCGCGAATGTTGATTTCAGGATTGAAATTGGTGGCGAAGGCCTTGCCGTGGTTGCCGGCATTGCAGTCCACAATGTCAAGGTAGTGCATCTCCTTGAAGTGGTGTTTAGCAGCGTAGGCAGTGTAGATGCCGCTCACGCCCGGGTCGAAACCGCAGCCCAAGATGGCGGTGAGTCCTGCCTTCTCAAAGCGCTCGCGGTAGGCCCATTGCCAACTGTACTCAAAGTGGGCCTCGTCGCGCGGCTCATAGTTGGCGGTATCCAAATAGTTCACGCCACACTTCAGGCAAGCCTCCATGATGGTGAGGTCCTGATAGGGCAAAGCGAGGTTAATCACCAGTTTAGGCTGATGCCGATTGAAGAGTGCTACCAGTTCGTCGACATTGTCGGCATCTACCTGATCGGTGGTCACGTTGGGTTTGTTGATGGCCTTAGCCACGGCATCACATTTGCTCTTGTTGCGCGATGCGATGACAATCTCGTTAAACACTTCGGGGTATTGAGCGCATTTGTGCGCACACACGGTGCCTACCCCTCCGCACCCGATGATAATGACTTTGTTCATGATGATGGTATGTTTTTATTAGTTTTCTATATTTTAAAGCTATGGGAGAAATATGTCGATAAGTGCTGAACTCACCAGCATATAGATAATCATGCCCACAATGTCATTAGTCACGGTGACAAAGGGGCCGGTGGCAATGGCCGGGTCTATCTTGAGTTTCTCAAGCATAATGGGCACAAAGGTGCCGAACACCGAGGCAAACAGCACAACGCCGAAGAGCGAGATGGTGACTGCCATGGTGGTGATTTGCGCCTTTTGCACATTGTCATCGGCGGGCCAGATCAGGTTGTAGAGCAACACAAGACCGGCAATGATGGTGGCATTGATGAGCGCCACGCCTATCTCCTTGAGTATGTGCTTGCCGGCATTTTTCATTTCGAGGCTGCCGTTGGCAAGGCCTTGTACCACAATTGCGCTCGATTGGGTGCCGACATTACCGCCCGTACCACCAATGAGGGGAATGAACAGAGCCATGCCAGGCAACACCGTCTGCCACGAGGCACTATCGGAGTCGCCGTCAAGAATCAGGGCGTTAGCAATACCGCCCACGATGCCGATGAAGAGCCACGGAATGCGGGCCTTAACCTGTGTCCACACGCTGTCGCTTGTTTCGATGTCGCCGGCGATACCGGATGCCAACTGGTAGTCGCGTTCGCTCTGTTCGCGCACCTCGTCCATGATGTCGTCAACTGTGATGCGACCCACCAGACGGCCTATCGAGTCCACCACGGGCATCGCCACGAGGTCATATTTCTCAAAGTCAAGAGCCACATCCTCAATGGGTGTGTCGGTTTTCACCGAGATGGGGTTGGGCTCCATGACATGCTTGATTTTCGAGGCCGAAGGGTTGGTGATGGTCTTCTTCAGCGGGAAGATGCCTTTCAGTCGGTTGTCATCGTCAACGACGTAGATGTTGTAGATTTCGTCCATATCCTCGGCCTGCTCGCGCATGGCCTTGATGCAGTCGGGCATGGACATATTCTCTTTGACAACAATCATCTCAGTCGACATGTGACCACCGGCGGTGTCCTCGCCATATTGCAGCAGGTCGACGATGTCGCCGGCTTGTTCCACATCGTCAATGTGCTTAATCACATCTTCGCGGTCTTCCTCGTCCAGTTCCTGAATCACGTCGACGGCGTCGTTAGCATCCATCAACTCCAGTTTGCGCGCGATAGACTCGTTCGGCATTTGCTCCAGCAGGTCGTGCCGCTGGTCCTCGTCAAGCTCAATAAGCACATCGGCAGCCACTTCGTCGTCAACGAGTTTGAGCAAGAATAGCGCCTCGTCAATATCCAGGTCCTCAACGAGCTCCGCAATGTCGGCGGGGTGCATATCCTTGATTTCGTCCTTCAGGGCGTTTTCGTCCTTTTGGTCAATAATCTCGTTGAGTTTTTCGATATATTCTTCGTTAAATTCTTTCATGATGATTTGTTCTTTTCGTCGTTCACGATGTTGGTTAATTGAATGAACTCATTGACTGAGAGTTGCTCGGGACGTTGTCGAAATATATTGTCTTCAAGCACCTTGCATTCTTTGCCAAAGAACGGTCGCAGTGAGTTGCGCAAGGTCTTGCGCCGCTGCCCGAAGGCGGTCTTGACCACAGTCTTGAAGAGTCGTTCGTCGCAGTCAAGTTGCTTCACCTCATTGCGCACAAGTTTGATAACTCCCGACTTGACCTTGGGCGGCGGGTTGAACACATTTTCATCGACGGTGAACAGATACTCAATGTCATACCACGCTTGGAGCAGCACTGACAAGATTCCATAAGTCTTGCTTCCGGGACCGGCCGCGATGCGTTGCGCCACCTCGCGCTGAAACATACCGCTGCAGCACACCACCTGATCCTTGTAGTCGAGTACCTTGAACAGGATTTGCGACGAGATATTGTAAGGGTAGTTACCGATGACCACAAACTGTCGGTCTCCGGCCACTTGGTTGAGGTCGAGTTTCAGAAAGTCGGCTTCAATGATGCGTCCGTGCAACCGGTCAAAAGCTCGAGTGAGGTAGTCCACACTCTCGCGGTCCAGTTCCACCACATGCAGGTCATGCTCCTCTTGCAGCAAGGGTTCGGTCAGAACACCCATTCCGGGGCCCACCTCAATCACAGGTAATCCCTTGTACTCGCTCACGGTGTGCGCAATGCGTTGTGCCACTCCCTGATCGGTCAAGAAGTGCTGTCCTAATGCTTTTTTTGCTCTCACTTGCTGCATAGTCGTTTCATCTTAGTTTTGCTTCGCCAGTGTTTCAAGCACTAAAAAAATGCTTAAAGTAGTGTCAAAACGAATAAAAACAATTATCTTTGCTACACTAAAAGTAACACGCTGTTGTGCGCTTAGCCTACAAAGTTAGTGTTTTTTTAAATATTATATTGCTGAAAGTAGTGAAAAAAGTAGTTTCGATACTGTTGAAATATGGTGTTCCCGTAGTGATTAGCTTGGGATTGGCCTATTTTTTCTATGCTAATGTTGACATTGATGCCATAGGCAAGAGCATTCGCGAAGATGTGAATTGGTGGTGGTTCATTCCTGTGATAGTGGTGAGCATCTTCAGTCATGTGTTCAGAGCACTTCGCTGGCGGCTACAGTTGCGCGCCATAGGAATTGAAGCTCCGCTGAGCGCGATTGTCAACTCCATTTTCGGCACCTACTTTGTGAACCTGCTGGTGCCTCGCTTGGGCGAGGTGTGGCGCAGCGGTTATATCTCTAATCGAGAGAAAGCTCCTTTTACCAAGGTGCTGGGCTCAATGGTGGGCGACCGCTTGAGCGACACGGTTACGGTGTTGCTGCTCACGGTGGTTACGTTCTTCCTGGCGCAGGACGCGTTCATGAAGTTCCTGAGCCAGCGCAATGCGGGCGGCAATCAAGAAAGCATGTTCGCCACCTGGTGGTTCTGGTTGCTGGTAGTGTGCGGCATAGCCGGCGTGGCCCTGCTTGTGTGGCTCTACCGCACCAAGTCGCAGAATAAAGCCGTGCAAAAGTTGCAGGGCATCGTTCGCAACCTGTGGGAAGGCTTCTATGCCATCACCAAGATGAAGGGCAAGTGGTGGTTCCTGCTCTATACCATCCTCATTTGGGGATGCTACTTCATGCAACTCTATCTTGCCTCGTTTGCTTTCAATTGCACCAAGGACTTGGGCGTGATAGCCATTTTGGTACTCTTTGTGCTGAGCAGCATAGGCATGGCGGTACCTTCAAACGGTGGCATGGGTCCCTGGCAATATGCCATCATGTTCGGGCTTGCCATCTACGGCGTAGGTTCACTGCCGCTCACCAATCCCTACAACCCCGAGGCATCGGCCTTTGCTTGGGTGGTTTGGGGCATTCAGACGATTTTGCTCATCGTGCTGGGCATCTACGCGTTCATCTACATGGAGATTGACCGCCGACGCATAGCGGCAGGCAAAGTCTCAATTCTCACGCCCGACAGCAACGACAAAACCAATCAAACAACCGACAAACAAGAACAACAAATATGATGCACGACGATTTTAAAGACTACTTCGAGACCGAGAATGTGCCCGAAGAGAAACCGCAGGAAGAGACTCCGGAGCAGCGTGAGGAACGCGAGATAAAAGAAACAACCATTGAGCGGCGTTACGACAAGAAGCGACTGTTCATCATCTCGTTTGTGTCAGCCTTGGCGTTGTTCGTCATCATCTGGACTTGGTTGCGATACTTCCACCCCTATGCCACCGGTCAAGAGACGGGTGTGATTATGAAGGTGTCAAACGAAGGCAACCTGTTCAAAACCTATGAGGGAAAGATGATTAGCGAGGTGTGCATCATCGACACCGTCACTGTCTTCGAGTCAAACTTCGACTTTACCATCACCGACGACTCTGTGGCACGCCAGGCCATGGAACTGGCAGGTACCGGCAAGCGCGTGATGCTTGACTACAAATACTACAAGGGCAAACTGCCCTGGCGGGGCGAGACCAACCGCATTGTGACCAAAATCACCCTCAAAGAACCCGATTGATAGCCGACACAAAATCCGGTCAATTGGTCAAAATGAGTGGTAAATTTTAAATGAAATCACTCTATTGGTCA
>CAMKGM010000067.1 GCA_946412245.1 uncultured Bacteroidales bacterium | reverse complement strand
TGAACTTTGCTGAGGCGATGCCGATTGACGGCAGAGCACAGGTGACGACCCTACAACTACACACCATCCCGGCCTATAAATTCTGCATTTTCCCATCCTTCCCACATTTCCCACATTTCCCAAAAGATTCACGCTTCCCACACTTCCCGTTGAAACCAAACAATTCGCGTCATTCGCATTGAACCATTTACTGAGCGAAGCGAAGCTTTTCGTGGCTTTTTGTGCTTTTCGAGAGGATTTGCGCAGAGGCTGCAAACGGTTTTTTTCAAAAAGTTGCACCTATCGGTGTCGAAAAGCCGGCTTACGCCGGTAGAGCTTAATGCGAATTTGACTAATTCGGCTAATTTCACGAATTTATATTTTTGTAAGCTGACTCGTGCTGCACCATCTCCCCGAACACTTCGTGGTTGCATGGTGTTAATCATGATTGCGACTCTCCGAGCCGCTTGACCTCATTCGAGGTCATTTTTACTTTTGATACAGTTTCTTAGGATCACTGAGAACTGGCAACTGAAAACTGAGAGCTGAGGGCTGGCAACTGAGAGCTGAGGACTGAGGGCTGAGGGCCGGCAACTATGGGGTTCAGAAGTCGAGGTCGCGGGCTTCGTCGAGTGTGAGTGCACCGGTGATGTTGACGATGTTGATTTCGTTCTGTGTGGTGCTGAGAATCACATACTCGAACTTGCCGCCACCGAGCTCGCGCTGGAGAATTTGCGTCAGTTCCTTACCCTCACGGGTGGAGATAACCTCCTCGTAGTTATTCTTTTTTATATAGTTAGTGAGGTCTTTCTTGATTTTACCGGCCGTTTTTTTGTTGTCACAAGATAGCACACGAATGTGGTCAAGCTTGTTAGCGGTGTCCTTGACCTTCTTGTTGCCCGTCTTGAGTTTGGGCATGAGGCGCAGCATATTCTTGGAGATATTGACCAGCGTGACGCCGTCTTCTGAGGCATATTTCTTGAAAATGGCATCCTGTGCCTGTGCCGTGAAGGCGATGGCAACTACCATAATCAAGGCAAAGATGGTGAATCGTTTCATAGTGGTCATTTATTAGATTTATTGTTGATTGACTGTGTGATTTCGCTAATTTTTTCGAGTTCTTCGCATCCCTTGTTGATGGTTCTTGACAGCAGAGCGAGCGACTGCTCGGTGGTGGCATAGGCGAGTTCGGGCGAATCGAAGGTGTCGGTATTCAGATCGACTACTGGCTTGTTGAGCAAACGAATGCCCACTGTGAGAATCAGAGCTACCGATGCGGCGATGCCGGCGGCCCATAGCCAGCGACGCTTGCGCGAATGATGTGTGGCAGGCCGGAATGCCTGCTCGGCGGCATCCCAAGCCTCAATCTTGCGGCTGAGGGAGTCCTCGAGTTGTTGTGCCTGCTTTTCATTGAAGATGCTGAGGAAGTAGGCCTGCTCGGTCTTGAGGCTGTCGGGCACTTGCTGAGAGGTGAAGAAGTTGAGCAGTTCTTGCTCCTCTTGGGGCGTAGTGTTGCCGTCAAGGTACTTGTTAAACAGCTGTTGTACTAATTCGGTTGTCATGATTCAGAAGTGTTTTAAATCGATTGAAAACGGTTTTTCTTGCTCTGCTCAGGATGACGCGCACATTGGCCTCGGTGTTGTGAGTCTCGAGCGCTATATCGGCAAAGTCTGCATCCTCGATGTCACGCCTCGTGATGATGTTTCGCTGCATCTCAGGCAGTTCATCGATGCATTGCCTGAACAGTGACAATTGTTGGCGGCTTTCAACCTCGTTCTCCACATCGGTAGCGGCCATGAGTGGTATCGCTTCGGGCGGCCCGGCATCGAGGTCGGTGTGCGAAGTCCGCTTGGCATCGAGGCACAAGTTCTTGACGAGCGTAACGCAATAGGCCTCATCGTTGGTCACATGCTCCAGTTCGTGTCGCTTGTTCCAGAGTTTCAGAAACGCCTCTTGCACGATATCCTCAGCATCTTGTTTGTTGCGCATGATGCTGAACGCCGTCCAGTGGAGCTTGCGGGTGAGCGGGAGGAACCGTTGCTTGAAGGTTTCAGAGTTCATCGTGTGCTGAAGCGTGCGAGAAGTATTACAAGCCCATGTGGCTGAGTTTCTCGAGATCGTCGGAAGTGAAGTTACCGCACATGCGAATGACTGAGCATTCACCATTCTCGATGGCTATGATAATCATCTCGGCAAACTTTTCTCCGTCGCGTTTCATCTTGATGATAGCCTGCGTTCCTTCCTCGCTGGCGCGAACGAGGTCTTCGTAGGTCTCATCCAAGTCATTCACCATGTCAGTCACCTGCTTGATGGTAGCTTCGTCGGCCTTGTCTAACTGGAGCAGGTCAATTGAAGTAATCTTTTCAGCCGCTTTTTTCTGCGTTTCATCAGTTGCCTGACTTTGTGCCATAGCCATTTGCAGCATTTCTTGCGGCAGGTTCATGAACTGAGCGTTCTCGTAGGTCTTGAACTTGTTGAAAATGTCGTCGACGGTGGTTGCTGAAGCCCAGCAGCAAGTGAGGGCGAGAGCGAGGGTTAAAAGAATCTTTTTCATTGTTTTAAATAGTTTTATCTGATATGAAAATGCATTTGAATATTGTCGCTTTTCTTGAGTAGACGTGTTGAGGCATGGTTTTGCAACACGAAAAAGTGATTTTTTTGAAAAAAAATTATCGGCTGATGCGTTTGAGCACATTGTAGCTGGGCAAGATGCCCAATTCGCCGGCCTTGCTCAAGTCGGCCACGCCACGCTCGCGGTTGCCCAGTCGCAGGTAGGTGAGCCCACGGTTATAATAGGCCTCGCCCAGGTCGGGTTTGATGTCGATGCAGGTCGAGAAGCAGTTAATGGCGCTTGTGTAGTCCTTCATCTGCAAGTAGACGTAGCCCTTGTTGTAGGTAGCATAGAGGTTGCGCGGCGACAGTTTGAGCACCTGGTCAAGGTCGGCGATTACTTGCGATAGCGTCTCGGCAGACTCGCGTCCATGGAGCATGGCGGCTGCCTCCTTGTCACGGTCATTGAGCACGGGCATCTCGTCAGTAACATTGCCCTTGCTTGCCAGCACATAGAGCAGATAGTGTGCGTCGGCGCGCAGGAAATGAGCCAGCGCAAACTCCGGGCTGAGAGCCAGAGCGCGATTGGCATCGGCAAGCGCAGCGGCAGGATTCTTGACCATCATTTGGTCAATGCCGCGGGCAAAGTAGTCAATGGAGCGCGGTTTAGAGGTAGCCAGCAGCCCATTATAATACTCAATGCTTGAGAATCGGTCGGCTATTTCGTCCTCTGCGAGTTGGCGACCGTCGTTGCTGAGCAGCAAGAGTCGCGGTAGCAGGTGCACCTCGTTCACCTCAGCCACTTCTTTCATGTAGTGCGTCTTGCCGTTGAGTTCATTCACCTCATTATAATAGGTGAGGTTAAACATGGGTGCCGGATCGATTTCGACATTACTGTTCTGAATGTGTCCGCGACTGCGGTTCTCATACTCGGGCTTAATCTTGTTGTCGTTCTCCACGGTGAGCAAGGAGTTGAACTTCTTCATGATGTCTTCTTCAGTCAGTTCTTCCTCAATGCCGTCGGCGGCTCGCTGTGCACGTTCCTCGGCTTCTTTCTCCATCTTGCGTGCCTCAAGGTCGGCAGGATTGTAGGTAGCAACCCTGATACCCTTCTTCTTGAAGATGGCCACTGCCTGCTGCATATCGCGCTCACTGCCACGAAGGTCACCGGCCATTTGCTTGGCTTGCGAGCGCGACATATAGCCTGACTCAAAGTTAGGATACTTGGCAAGTATCTTGTCGTAGTCCTTGATGGCCTTGCGATACTGTTGAGTGCGCATGAATAACTGAGCCCGGTTGTAGAGAGCCAGGAAGTTGGCCGGCTCCAACTTGAGCACCTGCGTGAAGTCGTCAATCGCCTTGAGGTCCTCGCCCACCTCGGCGTTGAGTTGTGCACGGTTATAGATGGCGATGGCATTGTCGGGCTCCAGACTCACGGCATAATCGTAGTCGCTCATCGCTCCGTAGTAGTCATCGAGCTTGTAACGCAGATAAGCGCGGTTAATGAAGTTGCCCGCATAGTGTGGCTCAAGCTTAATGACCTCGTCAAGGTCGGCCGCGGCAGCCTTGTAGTCGTTTTTCGCTTTGAGATTAATCTCGGCGCGCATGGCATAGGCCATGGTTGAGTTCTTACTGATTTCCAGACTCTTCTCAATATCATTGAAAGCCTGCGCGGTGTCGCCGGTGGCGAGATGCAGCTGCGCCAGTCCCAGTAGAGCGCAGTCATTTTTTGCATCAAGACGCAGCAAGCGGGCATAGGTGGAATCGGCCACTGCGTAGTGCTTGAGTTCAGTCTCGCACACCGCCTTGTTGAGCAAGAAGATGCGATTCTCGGGCAACTCGGCGAGGCCCTTGTCGTAGTCGGCTACCGCATCCTGAAACTTACGTTGATTCTGACGTGCGACGCCGCGCACCTGATAGGCATCGGTGATAAAGGGATTGCGCTCGATGCACAGGGTGGCATCTTCCTCGGCACCGCGATAGTCCTCAAGATTGATTTTAGCCACAGCGCGGAAGAAATAAGGCTCGGCCAAATAGGGTTTTGCCGCAATCACCTGATTGAAATACTGAATGCTCAGAATGTAGTCCTCAAAATAGAGTGCGTTGCGGCCAATGTTCATCACCTGGTCGGTGTTGATTTGGGCATACGCGCCCAAGCTTGTGAACAGCAAGCAGAGGCATGCCACAAGGCGAGGGAGGAAGTATGTCAATCTCACACGTTTCATCGTTTATGCTTGCAAAAATAGTGTTTTCCCGCATACTTTGCGCAAGAGATTTAATGATGATACACAAGTTTAACTAACATTAACCACGCCACCAAAGCATTTTTTTTGTTACCTTTGTGGCGATTTTCACACGAATGCGTTTTGAACATGGCTAAAGGTAAGCTGAAATATCACCTGCTGGCACTCATGGTGGTGCTCTTTTGGGGCGTTTCGTTCATCAACACCAAGGTGTTGCTGGGCCGTGGCATGACGCCCACTGAAATCTATGTTTACCGCTTCATCATCGCCTATTTGGGCATTTTAATGATATGCCGCTTTCAAGTGAAATTCTGCGGGTGGCGCGATGAGCTGTTGATGGCCATCTGTGGCTTGACGGGCGGCACGGCCTACTTCATCATGCAGAATGTGGCGCTTGACCTCACACTGGTGAGCGACGTGGTGGTGCTGGTGGCGGTGAATCCGCTGCTCACCACAATGCTTGCTGCGATGTTCCTGAAAGAGGAGCACTTCACGTGGGACAAGGCAGTGGGCTCGCTGGTGGCTTTCTTGGGTGTGGGTGTGCTCACCTTCCACAAGGGATTTGTTTGGGGCGATGGCCTGTTGGGCGACATTCTGTCGGTGCTGGCCGCACTCGCATGGGCCATCTATTCAGTGATTATCAAGCGACTGAATAGCCGTCACACGACCCTTGAGATTACACGCAAAACCTTCTTCTACGGCATCTTGACCGGCTTGCCATTCTTGCTGTGTCAGGAGACCTTCACACCACTGAGCACCCTGCTTGAGCCTGAAATTGCGGGACACATGCTCTTCCTGTCGCTGGTGTGCTCCATGCTGGCATTCTTCCTTTGGGGACGCGTGACGAAGGGTATAGGTGCCATCAGTTCGTCGACCTATCTGTATCTCGACCCTATTGTCTCGCTAATTGCAGCAGCCATTGTGCTTGACGAGCGCGTGGGGCTGGTAGGTCTTGCCGGCTGCGCCCTTATTTTGCTGGGCATCATCATCGTGGAGCGGCATCACCTGCACCACGACTGACATGCCGAGAATTGCCCAAGCTGCTTGAATTGGGTTAAATGTGGAGAGAATGGGGTTGGAAATTTTCATAATTGAGCAATTATTAGTAATTTCGTGCAGAACAAAACCTAAGACAATGAACAAAAGACTTATTTTAGCTGTAATTTGCAGCGTTTTCATGTCAAGCATGATCGTTGAAGCACTTGAACTGCAAGACTTTGTACTGTCGCAATGCCGTGCCAGCGGCATTGAGGCCACCATGCGGGCCGCCGACGGAAACTACTACTATCAGGAGACAGGTGACTGCTCAAAAATCTATAAACGCGCCTATCGCAACCCGAAGAAAGAGACGGTTGTTTTTGATGTCACAAAAGTGAATGGCGAGAACGTGCCCAGCGGGTTCGACGGCTACAAGATGAGCCGCAACGAAGGCAAGATTCTGTTGTGGAACAATACTGAAGACATATACCGCTACTCGTATAGCGCCGACCACTACATCTACGACATAGCCGCCAAATCGCTCACCAAGCTGACTGAAGCCGGTGGCGAGGAGATTGTAACTCTGTCGGCCGATGGCAACCGCGCCGCCTTTGTGAAAGACAATAACGTGTGGGTGAAAGACCTTGTGAGCGGAGCTATTCAGCAGGTGACACACGACGGCAAGAAGAACAAGGTGATTAACGGCGTGCCCGACTGGGTGTATCAGGAAGAGTTCGGAATTTTGAACTCACTCACATGGAGCGCCGACGGCAAGCGCCTTGCATTCCTGCGGTTTGACGAGAGCGAGGTGCCCATGTACTCAATGACCCTCTACGAAGGAGCCTGCAAGAGCAATACCGACTACAGCCTGTATCCGGGTTCGTATGACTATAAATATCCCGTAGCGGGCGAGAAAAACTCAGTGGTGAGTGTGAGGTGCTACGATGTAACCACGCAACAACTGACGGAGTTGTCATTGCCTAAAGTTGACGAAGACTACTTGCCTCACATCGCCTTCAGTCGTGAGGCCGGCACTCTCATGGTGAGCAAACTCAACCGCACGCAGAACGACTTCACGCTCTACGCCGTGAACACGGCCAATGGTAATGCCCGCGAGGTGTATCACGAGACATCGGACACTTGGATTGACGAGGAAACACCCACAACGGTGCGGTTCTACGACGGCTTCTTTGTGGTGAAGAGCGAGAAGAGCGGCTATATGCAACTCTATCAGTATGACCTCAACGGGGCACTCATGCGCCAACTCACCACAGGCAATGAGAATGTGACCGCGTTCTACGGCTACGATAAGGCCCACGGACAATTCTACTACCAAGTGACCAACGGACCGCTGAACCGCGCCGTGAAGTGCGTTGACTTGAACGGCAAGGTGACCGACCTGACCGGAGGCGAGGGAACCTACTCGGCCACATTCAGCAGCAACTTTGACTACTACATCTTGCGTTATAGCGATGCCACGACACCTGACCAATATCGCATTATGGCACGTGGCGGCAAGACCGTGCGCGACTTGCAACTCAACGAGAGCTACGCCGCCAAGTATGCCACTCCCGAAGTGCCACATCGCGAATTTGTCACCTTTGAAAGCGACGGCTACACACTCAATGGCTATGTGATTAAACCTGTGGACTTTGACCCCACGAAAAAGTATCCAGTGATTATGCAGCAATATAGCGGACCCGGTTCGCAGCAGGTGCTCAACAAGTGGGTGCTTGACTGGCAACAATACTTCGCCACTCAGGGCTACATTGTGGCGTGCTTTGACGGCCGTGGCACCGGTGGGCGCGAACGTTCGTTCAAGACGGTGGTCTATCAGCGTCTGGGTCACTACGAGTCCATCGACCAAATTGCCGCCGCCCGTTACATGGCAAGCCTGCCCTATGTAGATGCCAAGAAGATTGGCATTTGGGGCTGGAGCTACGGTGGCTACGAGGCGCTCATGGCGATGTCGACCGAAGGCAGCGACTATGCATGCGGCGTGGCGATTGCGCCGGTGACCTCATGGAAGTACTACGACACGGTCTACGCCGAGCGCTATATGCGCACCCCTCAGGAGAACCCCGAGGGCTACCGCGACGGCGCACCTCTTGAGGCAGTTGACAAACTTAAGGGCCGCGTGCTTGTCATGTTCGGCAGTGCCGACGACAATGTGCACATCATCAATGCCATGCAATATATCTCGTTGCTGCACAAGAACAACGTGCAATTTGACATGATGGTTTATCCCAATATGAACCATTCGATCAACGGCTGCGACGTGCGTTATCCGCTCTACCAGAAAGTGCTCGACTTCTATAACGCTAACCTCAAGTAAATCGTTCAGCCGTGGCACGACATTCGCTTATCGTCATCACCGGCCCCACTGCCTCGGGCAAGACCGGCAAGGCGGTGGCTCTGGCACGAGCCCTCGACGGCGAGATTATCAGCGCCGACTCGCGACAACTGTACCGCGGCATGGACCTGGGTACCGGCAAGGACCTTGACGAGTATGGCGAGGTACCTTATCACTTGATTGACATTTGCCCGGCAGGCTACAAATACAATCTGTATGAGTATCTGCGCGACTATGCCGTGGCCTATGAGGATGTAGTCTCACGCGGCAAGCAACCCATTTTGTGTGGCGGTACGGGTCTGTATGTGGAGAGCGTGCTCAAGGGCATACAGTTGCCTCCTGTGCCGCAGAACGAGGCTCTACGTGCCGAACTTGCCACCAAGTCGCTTGACGAACTTACCGAGATACTGAAGCAATACAAGACGTTGCGCAACAATAGCGACATCGACACGCCACAGCGTGCCATTCGCGCCATTGAGATTTGCGTCTATTATCATGAGAATCCCCACCTCAAGGTCAAGACCGAGCCCCACCCCATTACCGACGCACTCGTGATTGGGATTGACATAGACCGCGACACGCGCCGCGAGCGCATCACCGCGCGCCTCAAGGCACGGCTCGAGGCCGGTATGGTCGACGAGGTTCGCCGCCTCATTGAGGGCGGAGTGGCTCCCGATGACCTTATCTACTACGGGCTGGAATATAAGTTCATCACCCGTCATGTGATAGGCCAGTTGAGTTATGACGAGATGTTCACAGGACTTGAGACAGCCATTCATCAGTTTGCCAAGCGGCAGATGACCTGGTTTCGCGGCATGGAACGCCGAGGCACGCCCATTCACTGGCTACCCTACGACTTGAGCGACGAAGCCTTTGTAAATACAGTTATCAGTGCTCGGTAAATGTAAGGGAAAGGCGGGAAGGGTGAATCTTTTGGGAAGGCTGGGAAATTTGGGAAAGCCTGGAAAATGTGGAATTTATAGGCCGGGATGGTGCATCGTTGTAGGGTCGCCACCTGTGGCGACCGCTGTAATAGATTGTAATCTTTTGTGTTACAATAGAATATACATTTTACGAGTGCGGTCGTCACAGGTGACGACCCTACATGGCGACGGAAATGATTGTACCGCGTTCGATAACGTTTTTGTGTACTTCCGTTGATAATCATACTGCGATCGTGCATGAGACATGCTTCGCCTTCTCACCCCACCATTCGTCTGACGGCATCATGGTGGGGTTTGCTGATTGGAGATCTCCTTCGGAGATTTGCTCGGAGACCTCGGAGATCTCGGAGCACTCGGAAGATTCGGATGATTCAGTTACACTGACAACGATAAAGATGGAAGACTTTTCAAAGAACGCATGTGCGGACAAAGATAGGGGGAAATGGGGATGAGGGAAATGGTGATAACATATAAGGTTGAGGGTTGAGGGCTGAGGGCTGAGGGTTGAGGGATGAGGGATGAGAGTTGAGGGATGAGAGTTGAGAGTGTAGGCTGAGAAAAATGCAAGGCTGGCGGTGAGGCCAGCCCTGCACATGGTCTGTCGCCCCGATGGGGCTAATTGTTTTAAAACGCTTTGTAACAGGGGCTCACGCCCCTGCCTATTATCTGTTGCCCCTGACGGGGCTTGCAGCGGTGGAAAGCTGGGAAACCGTGGAAATCGTGGAAAAGCGGGAATTCTGGGAAAGTTGGGAATTTTTTGTGACCGACAAAGGGCGCCTTATCCCTACGAATACATGATACTTGCCTGAATAACAACTCTGTAGGGCGCGGCCGCCACAGGTTGCGACCCTACATGATGGCAATAAACATTGTACTGTTTTCGTGGAAAGAATGTGTACTTTCGAGGCATTGGCGAGGACAGGGTACTCTCGCGAAGCGTGTGGCACTTCGTGGTTCTCGAGCCCTTCGTGGTTCGTGGAATATTGTACTGCTAATGTGAATATCGTGTTCCTCGTCGAGGAACAGATTCCCATGGTGGCCTTCTCACCCCACCATTGGCCTGACGGCATCATGGTGGGGTTTGCTGATTGGAGATCTCCTTCGGAGATTTGCTCGGAGACCTCGGAGATCTCGGAGCACTCGGAAGATTCGGATGATTCAGTTACACTGACAACGATAAAGATGGAAGACTTTTCAAAGAACGCATGTGCGGGCAAAGATAAGGGGAAATTGGGGTGAGGGAAATGGTGATAACATATAAGGGTGAGGGTTGAGAGTTGAGGGTGAGGAAAAGTGGGGGCTGGCGGTGAGGCCAGCCCTGCAAATGGTCTGTCGCCCCGACGGGGCTAATTGTTTTAAAATGCTTTGTAACAGGGGCTCACGCCCCTGCCTATTATCTGTCGCCCCTGACGGGGCTTGGCTCACTTAATCGCGACGTTGAACTACGCTCGAGCACGCCGTTTTGGCTGATGACGGCCCGCACATTGCCCTGATAGTCAGCGATGCGGTAGTGGTAGCAGCTGTCGGCCCAGTAGCCATACTCGTTCTCGATGCGTTCCAGCGCGCCGTTACGGTACAAGTGGCCACCGCACCAGTCGCGCGTCATGAGCACCTGCGGCTCAAGAGGCTCATCGGGTTCCTCTATCTCAATGGGATCCCCGTCGAAAGCCTGCAGCCCTTCACCGCCCGGGAGTGCGCCCGCCATGCCCGCAGGCCCTTCGGGACCTGACGGGTCGGGCGCCTCGCCCTCACCGCCCTCATCGGCTATAGCGAAGGGGTTGAGCACGTAGTCCACATGCAGCTTGCGCCCGTCGGCGGCATAGGTGTAGCGCGCCTCGCCGGCCTGCAGGGCGCGGGCGGTGTCGAGCGCCTCCAACTTGACGCACGCTATCGTGCAAAGCGGGGTCGCTGGTGAGTAACAGCGAGTCGGCACGATCAAGCACCGCCACAATGCGCGCATCATGACTGCCCCCACAACTCCAAAGTAGGGACGCAAAAAATAATAAGATTGTTGTGATACCAGGAACTCTCATGACATTAATTATTTTCTATTGTGAAAACGCAAAATATACTCTATTATTGTTTTCATGCATCAAAAAAATTAATAATATAAAGAGTATGTCGACGCATGGTTCTGTGCACAAACTTTTTGACAGCTTATTTTTCTTTCTTGTTGATTTATAAAATCAAGAATTGAAGAGGCAAATTACGTTAAAAACAGGATGATTCATTGCCTTCTTGAATAATATGTAACAATACAGGTGAATCATTTGGAATGCTGTAAGGACCCATTGCCAACATGATGTGACGTTTAGAGATGGATTTATTGGGGAGAATATTAATTTCAACTTTGCTCTTATTAATTGCTATTTGTGCCACAGAACATCTATAATAACAAGTCTTTTTATCAATCGACGTACTTATATCCAACTTAAGTGGATCATAATACTCCACTGGCATTTCTTCATTGTAATCTTCTTCTTCAAAGCAAACAATCGCCTCAAGTGCTAATTGGGGGAATTGGTAATTACTACTTGTTGCTATAAAAGTTGCTCCGTTACAGCCCGCCTCGAATTCAGTTGTGTCAAACTTTACTCGAGGTAAATCAATACTCAAGCCAGGGTCCATAGGATTATCAATACTGCAAGAATTAGTTGCAATTGCTAATAACCACGCCATTAAGATAGTAATCAAAACTTTCATCATTATTTGTAGTTCGTTGTTTAGTTGTTTGGATAAATATCATATATGTCACTCCGATTATTCATAGATGTAAAATATCCGGAAACACTGACTGAGTTATCATAATAGAATCCATTGACTTGACTATTCCAGCCCCATACCATATAGATATAATTTACATGAATAAAATCTGTATCATATGTGTCAACGACATCTATTGTTGTTTGATTGTTAAAAGTATAGACATCATATACTGTGTAATAGTATGAATTGTTAAATCCGCTAGCAATCCATTGATGCCCTGAAATAGAACCATCTGGCTTTGTTAAGTCTCCACGCATAATCACTGGACGATTCAACTGTAAATTATTAATAGTTCGAGTATAGTCATGATTGGCAGTCGATGCATTGAAGCCATAATACTGTAGGGCATTTTTTGCATATTTTAATGATATACTTGTCTCGGACCCATATTGGGCATTACATTGCAGACCAACGATGTGCAGGAATTGAGCCGTTGTTGGAGTTGGATAGTTGTAAGGCATATTATTCCAATTAAAAGATGTGGGATATTCATAATAACGCATAACTTGCCCCACTGCAAGCGGGCCACAACCGACAGCAGCATGTTCGCCATTAATTATTGGGCAAGAGTCATTATAATGATTCTTTTGTTGCCAAATAGTTTGTATAAAGTTGTTTTTGTAATTAATATTGCTTACTGAATGCCTTACTACTGCTGATAGGTGCTCCCATTCATCCTCATAAAGAGGGTAAATGCTTTGTTGGGCAGAATAACGAAATCTATTATCAATAGTTGTATTTCCTGTTATTTCGGATTGAGTAATGGGTATTACATCATAACCTGCAGCATTCCAGGCAAGAACTTGGGCAGCCCACGCTGATTCTACATCAAAATCCCGCAACTCTCTTTGAACTGAAGGGATAATACAATTCTCTGGATTCTCTGTAGTCTCATAGTAGAACCACATATTTCTAAATTTCACCACGGAATCAGATGGTAGTGTGCAGACCATTTTTATAGCTTCAATGGTCTCTTTTTCCCAAATTTTTACACCTCCATTTTTTTCATCACCAATGACATAATTGCCAGTTGGAGAATATGCCAAAACTGGAACATAATTTTTATTACCGCTAATTAGAATGAATCCAGAATTATTAGCAAAATTAATAACATATATATTTGGATCTCCTCGTTCATCATTTATTGTACTAATAGTATAATCACGAGCACAAGACTTTGTTTTTTTTCCCATTAACTCACTATTAGCCATTTTTGCAACTATAAGCCTAATGTCTGTGATTGTCACTGCTTCACCAATATTATTGATACCATCAACAGGGCATTTCTTTAGATTGTTGAAAATACCTGTTTCGGTCTGCTGTGGTTCATCATTTTTACTGTCGGAACATGCTCCCAAGATAAACATCATTACCAACATGAGCAGAACAAATTTTAAATTAAGTTTTTTCACTGTCATAGCTATTTTAAATTAATAAATACTGGGTGTTCAAATGTTTTCCTGCAGGCGACGCGTTGCGAGAAGCTATCTGTTAGGGCACAGAGAACTGGCCTTCGAAATCGTGGTTCCAGGAGGTGGTGATGTCGATGGTGTAGTCACCGCTGGAAAGGGAAGATACGTCGATGGTGCCGCCGCCCACTTTGGTGTCGGTAAGTACGACCGTGTTCCAGTCATCGATGATATTCACATAATAGGTGGCGTTGACATAATCCACAATAGTGATAATACCAGTCGCATAATTATAATATACGTCTGGCATGTCAGCCGGGATGTTCCATTCCAAGTGAGGTTTTTTCCCTTTCATTATTACTTGTTCTGTTTGATGATTTTTTACATCATCAGCAAAAGCCATAGTAGACATGAACAAAAACACGATTGAAATAATGCTGGATTTTTTCATGACGATGGTTTATTAGTAAGTTTTTCGCTACAAAATTACTACAACCATTTCCTTGCCTGCAAATATTTGAGGTCATATTTTATTTAGATATGACACTGAATATCAATAAATTACATTATATGCAGTACATATTTTCCAATCTATTGTACTTATAATCAAATGATTAAGTTGAATTATTCTTTTGAAGTTACTTCAACCCTTTCAATAGTGTTTAAAATAATGTTTGTTTTTCCTGTAATCCTCTATAAATAAGTCGAGTGTCTTGTTTTCTCCTGTGATATTCTTGATGATATTACTCTTGTAATTACTTACTGTCTTAATGTTAGAATAATCCATGCACTGTTGAATCATTTGATTGGAAAACCCCAAAGAAACAAGGGAAATGAAACGCAAGTCCTTGGGTTTGCAATCATAATTATTATTCAGATATGAAATAAGTCCTTTAGTTTTGATGTTGGCAACTTGAAGCAGGTTGTTCCAGAAATCGGGGCTTAGCGGTTTTAGCGTCAGTTTTGTTGACAATCCTTGCGAAAATAAAACATCTTTGAAAGAGAGCTTTCGAGGAAAGGATAACTTCTCCTTGAGTTCTGTCAGGATGGCCATTTCACTGTCGATGGCTCTATCTGCTGAAATAGCATCCGCTTGATTCTCCTTGGCTTTTTGCTCCAGTTTGTTGGCCTTTTCTTGTAGGTTGGCTAATGTCTGGGAGATGCTGCGGTTTTCTCTGTTGAGCCGAGACATCAAGGCTTTTGCTTTAAAGAACTTATATGTCACATAGCAAGTGGGCAGGACAATAAGAGCAATTACAGTCCATAGAAACCATAATTTCCCCTTGGCTTTTTCGGTTTCCCTCTTTAAAAGATTCGTTTTGTATTCCTGCTCGGTGGTTTTTAGCAACTCGGCTTTTGATTGAACAATAATGGAATCTGTTATTTCATCTGTCATTAAGTAATGCGAAATGACCGATTTGTCATCATTCTTTGACTCAGCAATAGCAAGAAGGTCTTTATGGTACATAATGGAGTCAACCTGTGTTTGTGGTGCAGGCAGCAGTTTCAGATAATGTTTTGCAGAATCAGTCATACCGAGCTTGACAAATGAAATGATACCGAAGGAGATATACTGTGTACCATCGTAAGTGCCTTGATTCTCACGGTAAATCTGCATGGCAACGTCTTTGGCTTTCTCATATTCATTGGTCACATAGTACAGGCCACAGAGTTTGTCAAGTGCCTCATAATAATTATAGGTGAGTCCGTGCTCCTTAGAAAAGCTGATAGCTTGTTGCAAATAGTGGAGGGCACTGTCGTTGTTGTGCGTGCGGTAAAGGCCGCCGATGCCCGTGAGGCATACAGCCTGATAATAGTCGCTACCCGCTTTCACGAAATGTGGCAATGCCTGCTTGTATCGTACCAGGTCGGTTGAGTCGGTGGTATATTCTGACTCGTAGATGTTACCGATACGCAAGTTCACGAAGCCGAGGTTGAAGTGGTCGTTGGGGTCGGCGGCGGACTCGGCTTCGAGGTAGTATTGCATAGCTTGCTGGGGGTGGCCGAGCTCTTCGGCTACGGCACCACTGTAAATGAGGGCGCGAGTGTAGCGCTCATGGTCTTGTGCAGATGAGTGATGGCCGGTATAGTAGTTGCGGGCGAGGTCGATGAGGGCACTGTCGGCCGGTTCAGTGACATAGCACTTGTAGCGAGCCTGGACGAGCAGCAGGGCATGGCGGGCACGCAGGGCCTCGTCGGACTGCAGGGCACGGGCGGTGTCGAGCGCGAGCATCTGCCGCAAGGCGGCGCTATGGGCGGCGGTGTCGCTGGTGCGCAGCAGCGAGTCGGCCCGGTCCAGCTCCGCTGTGACCCGCGCATCGTGGCTGCCCCCACAACCCACGAGCAGGGCGGTGAGCAGCGATAATGCAATCAATATGCCAGGCAAACGCTTCATCAAAATATTGTCAGTTTTTTTTCAAAATTCGGCACAGTGACAGATTTAAGTCTAATTACTTAACGCAAAACCCTCGCTTTTATTGTGCAACCATCTCAGATTATTTTTCAGTTTTCAGTAGTTAGATGGGAGGAGAGTTTACCGCAATGGTTAAGTTTTTTTCAAAAAGCTGCCACTTCGTGGTCAAAAAGTCTTTCAGCATCATTGGGCGGCGTCTCAGCATAAATCAAGCAAGCTTGATATTCTGCATTCGACTTGCACCATTGGTCGGCTTACGCCGGTAGAGCTTAATGCGAATTTGGCTAATTAGGCGAATATCACGAATGGGGGTCGTGCTGGCGCACGAGAATCGAAAAGTGCTCGGGATATAGTGTTCACTCTTCGAGGAACACACTTCAGATGCTTCCCTATCCCCACCATTGCTGCGCTTCGCTTGCCCTTCGGGGTTACGATGAGTTTTGCTGCCTATCGGCACCGCACGCCACTTCGTGACTCGTGCTGCAAAATCATCGTGAGCAAGATTTGGTTCCGTTCGGTCGCGAGCACTTCGTGGTTAAAAAAACTTCGTTTTAAAATTAAGTATTTAAAAATAAGAATGGCTATCGCCATTATAATTCCTGCTACAGGAAAAATATAAAACCGAGCTTGCGAGGCTTTTTGACCACGAAGTGGCAGCTTTTTGAAAAAAACCGTTCGCATCCGCTGTGTATTTCCTCTGGAAAAGGACAAAAAAGCATAGAATAAGACAGAGGAACAAAAGATCATAAACTTCTGTTACTTATGTTCTTACGTCTTAAAAATCAATCACTTATGTCCTTGTTGTCCTGAAAAAATCCTCTCAAAAAGGACGAAAAGCTACAAAAAGCCTCGCTTCGCTCAGAATTATTGAAATATTAGTGTGCGATAAGCGAGGGGGTCGCCGCCGGCGACGTGATAGAGGATGCTTATCACCGCCAGTGCCGCTATC
>CAMKGM010000066.1 GCA_946412245.1 uncultured Bacteroidales bacterium | reverse complement strand
GAGCGAGAGCGGTTTATCAAAATCTTGCAAATCGGAACAAATCGAACAGGATAGGCGTCGCCCCGACAGGGCTAAGGGGCTAGTGGGTTGCGTTTACACAGGGGTTTCGCTCGCAAGCTCGCTGCACCCCTGCCTATTTGCTTACCGCTCCTAACGGAGCTGCGATATGCTGCACCATCTCCCAGAGCACTTTGTGGTTCGCGTCTCATGGGAACAAGTCGGAAGACTTGGAGGTGTGCGAAACACATTGTGCGTTCCAGTTCGGAGGACTGGGACGCACTGAGAACTGAGAACTGAAGACTGAGAACTGAAGACTGAAGACTTCGATTTACTGCACGCCCAGGATGCGGTTGATGAGTGCGGTAACGTCGCTCACGTTCACGTTGCCATCACCGTTGATGTCGGTGAACTGCTTAGAGAGGTTGATTTCGCCCAAAATGACTGATATCAATTGTGTAACATCCGAGACATTGACTTGTCCGTCGGCATTAACATCGCCTATATTGAAGTCGGAGACGATGGCATTACTGATGGCTCCGGGCGAATTGAGGTCGGCATCCCATGCGGCAAATCGCACCTTGAGCATATTGGAACCTTCAGGCACCGGCAGCAAGATGTCCAGGTCGTGCAGCTGATAAATGTCAGGGAGCAAGTAGTAGTGCTGCGCCACCACATTGCCGTTAAGGTCAATGAGCTCAATGTAAGGTGAATTCTTGGTAAGATTGTACTTGTCTTGATTGCATGTAGGCGACTGCCACCCCACCCTAACGCGCACGGTGGTGAGTGCCGTGCAATCAATGGCCGGAGAAATCAGGGTAAAGTCCTTCCCTGCCGAATTCTTGAAAATGTGAACTTTGTTAGCACCGATGTATTCGGTGGTGAGGGTTACGCCCTCGCGAGTGTAGATCCAACCGTCGAATGAGTTGAGGTTAAAGATTGCCAGGTCGGTGCTGCTAGCCGTAAATGCAGCAAGTGCTAGAGTAAGCGAGAGTAGCAGATGTTTCATGATGCCATTATTTTGTATGGGCTGAAGCCCTCGGTTAATCATTGCGGTGAATGACAAAGTTACACATTATTTCTTAGAATCGCAACGATTTGGCATCAAAGGTAGGTAAATAAAACAAAAATGGACTCCGCTGCACGAGGCAGGGTGTCCAGTTTTGTTCGAGGTAGTCTCGCTCAAGGCGAGGTGCAAAAAAGTCAGGGGAGCGCTTGTGAGATTAGGCGTTCTTAGCTTTTTCAACGATAGCCTTGAAAGCTTCGGGGTTGTTCATAGCCAGGTCGGCGAGCACCTTGCGGTTGATCTCGATACCGGCTTTGTGAATCAGACCCATGAGCTGCGAGTAAGAAAGTCCCTCCATGCGAGCGGCAGCGTTGATACGCTGAATCCACAGAGCGCGGAAGTTGCGTTTCTTGTTCTTGCGGTCGCGATAAGCGTAGGTAAGACCTTTTTCCCAAGTATTCTTGGCAACGGTCCAGACGTTTTTGCGTGCTCCGAAGTAACCTCTTGTAAGTTTAAGAATTTTTTTACGTTTTGCTCTTGATGCTACGTGATTTACTGATCTAGGCATTGTAGTTAAATGTTTTGACTGTTAGCGGCAAAGGGTTAGGTTTGCTCTTTGGTGCTAAACACTCGGTTAATAAAATGATAAAAATCTCTTTAAGATTAAAAATGAAAACGTGAAAGAAATGCAGTTAGAATTACTTCTTCACGAGGAGTTCGCGAATGGAGTTGAGGTTGCTCTTGTCCACCACGCTCACGTGAGTGAGGTTTCTCTTACGCTTCTTGCTCTTCTTAGTCAGGATGTGACTCTTGTAAGCATGTTTTCTTTTAATCTTCCCTGTTCCGGTAAAGTTGAATCTTTTTTTGGCACCGGAATTAGTTTTAACTTTTGGCATTTTGTTGTTATTTAAAAAAATTATTACTAAACGAGGTCAGGCACTTACCAAGCCTGAGTCTCTTTTTCTCATGAATTGTTTACTGCTTGTCGGAGTCCTGCTCAGGCGCGGGCGCAGCGGGTTTGTCATCCTTAGGTTTCTTGGCGTCCTTAGCCTTTTTGGGCGAGAGCATGATGGTCATGCGTTTGCCCTCGAGGACGGGCATCTGGTCGAGTTTGCCATATTCCTCCAGGTCGTTAGCGAAACGCAACAAGAGCACCTCGCCTTGTTCCTTGAACAGGATGGAACGTCCCTTGAAGAAGACGTAGGACTTGACTTTAGAGCCTTCTTTGAGGAAGCCGATGGCATGCTTGAGCTTGAAGTTGTAGTCGTGCTCGTCGGTTTGCGGTCCGAACCTGATTTCCTTGACAACGACCTTAGTTGACTTGGCCTTTTGTTCCTTGAGTCGCTTGCGCTGCTGGTACTGGAACTTCTGGTAGTCCATGATGCGGCACACAGGAGGTGTGGCCATGGGAGCAATCTCGATCAAGTCGAGTCCCAGATTGTCGGCAATGCTCAAGGCTTGCGCAATCGGGTAGATGCCCTCAGTCACGTTGTCGCCCACGAGTCTCACCTCAGAGGCACGAATCTCATCGTTGACAGCATGCTCGGGTTTGTCCTTCTTGTTGCGGTCAAAACGTCCGCGACCACCGTTTTGTGGACGGGGTCCGTTGTTTGGCCTTTTAGGGCCGTTCCAGAATGGTTTTTTCTCCATCAAGTAGTTTTAATAGTTAATAATAAAACGACATTTGACACATTATCAGACGTTTAGCTGCATACTAAAAGCCTGACGTGCTTATCAAAAGGCTGTTTGTTCAGCCACTTGTCGGTTAATATCGGCTGCAAAGGTAATAATTTTTTCTGAACCTTTATCACCTTCGCCCTGTTTTCTTACAGAAACTTCCTCACTGTTAGATTCTTTTTCGCCAACAATGAGCAAGTATGGGATGCGTTTGAGCTCGTTATCACGAATCTTTTTGCCGATTTTCTCGTTGCGGTCATCGATGATGGCGCGCACGTCGTTCTGGTTCAGAACATCGACAACGTGCTTGGCATAGTCGTTGAATTTCTCGCTGATGGGCAACACCACAGCCTGCTCGGGAGCGAGCCACAGTGGCAGTTTGCCGGCGGTGTGCTCAAGCAAGACTGCGACGAAGCGCTCCAGTGAGCCGAAGGGTGCGCGGTGAATCATGACGGGGCGGTGCTTCTGGTTGTCGCTGCCGGTGTATTCCAGACCGAAGCGTTCAGGCAGGTTGTAGTCAACCTGAATGGTACCCAGCTGCCAGCGGCGGCCAATGGCATCCTTCACCATGAAGTCGAGCTTGGGGCCATAGAATGCAGCCTCACCGGTCACCTGCTTGGCTACCAGACCTTTCTCGGCGCAAGCCTCAACGATGGCGCGCTCGGCCTTTTCCCAGTTTTCGTCGCTACCCACATATTTCTCTTTATTATTGGGGTCACGGAGCGAGATTTGAGCCTCATATTCAAATCCGAAAGTTTTGAAGATGAACGAGATAATATCCATCACGCCCAGGAACTCCTGTTTGAGCTGATCGGGGGTGCAGAACAAGTGTGCATCGTCTTGCGTGAAACAGCGCACACGGGTGAGACCGTGGAGCTCACCGCTCTGCTCATAGCGATACACGGTGCCAAACTCTGCAAAGCGCAGGGGCAGGTCCTTGTAGCTACGAGGCGAGGTCTTGTAAATCTCGCAGTGGTGGGGGCAGTTCATGGGTTTGAGCATGTACTCCTCACCTTCCTCGGGTGTGTGGATGGGTTGGAACGAATCCTTACCATATTTTGCATAGTGGCCTGAGGTCACATAGAGCAGTTTGTTGCCAATGTGCGGGGTAATCACCTGCTGGTAACCATAGCGGCGCTGAATCTTGGCGAGCATGTCCTGCAGGCGGTTGCGCAGAGCGGCACCCTTAGGCAGCCACAGAGGCAGACCCTGGCCCACATTGTGCGAGAAAGCGAAGAGTTCCATCTCCTTGCCAATCTTGCGGTGGTCGCGTTTCTTGGCTTCCTCGAGCATCACCAGATACTCATCGAGCATCTTCTTTTTGGGGAAAGTGATGCCATAGACGCGCACCAACTGCGGGCGCTTCTCGTCGCCACGCCAGTAAGCGCCGGCCAGCGACAATATCTTGATGGCTTTGATGGGCTCGGTGGAGGGGATGTGCGGACCACGGCACAAGTCGGTGAAGTTGCCCTGCTTGTAGGTAGTGATGTGACCATCCTCAAGTTCGCTAATGAGTTCGCACTTGAGGGTCTGCCCGTTGTCACCGAAGAATTTGAGGGCGTCGGCCTTGCTGATGTCGCTGCGCACCACGCTCTCTTTCTTGGCCACGAGTTCAGCCATTTTCTTTTCAATTTTGGGAAAATCGGCACTGGTGATGGTGTTCTCACCCGGATCGATATCGTAGTAGAAGCCATTTTCAATGGCGGGACCGATACCGAACTGTACGCCCGGGTAAAGTTCTTGAAGTGCTTCGGCCAGCAAGTGTGCCGAAGTGTGCCAAAAGGCGTGCTTGCCTTCAGCGTCCTCCCACTTGAATAGTTTAATCTCACCGTCGTTACAAATGGGTCGAGAAATATCCCATTCCTGGTCATTGACCGAAGCAGCCAGGATGTTACGAGCCAGTCCAGAGCTGATGCTTTCGGCAATCTGCAGCGGGGTTACGCCGCTTTCGTACTGCTTGACGTTACCGTCAGGAAATTTAATGTTAATCATTTTGTGTTATGTAATTTTAAGTTTTCTGCCATACAACGGCACAATCATTCAAATTAGCTGCAAAGTTAATCAATTTCAACCGAATGGCGAAAAGATTCGTTCAATTTTTAATGACTTTGTGAAAAGTGTATCATACTAAAGGTGTCACGCTCACTCACGTTTTTATGCACGTTAGGGTATTTGACCAAGAACTATTCGGTTTCGAGGCGTTGCCGGAGTTTGAGCATCTCGTCGCGATACTGTGCTGCCTCAATGAAGTCCATGCGCCGCGCAGCGTCCACCATTTGCGTATTGAGTCGCTCAATAGCGGCTTCGAGCTGCGGTCGTGACATATAGGCGACCACGGGATCGGCGACAAGTCCTGCCGTGGTGTCGAATTCGGCCGCCATTTGGCGCTGAACGTCGGGCAAACCGACGTTGCTCTCGTAGCGTCGTGCGTGCTTCACACCTTCGTCAGTAGGCCGTATATCAGTGTCAACGCCAATGATGGCATTGCGCGCCTTGACAATGGCTTGCGGTGTGATGCCGTGTTCCTCGTTGTACTTGAGCTGCAATGTGCGGCGACGCTCGGTCTCGTCAATGGTTTGCTGCATGGACTGTGTGATGACATCGGCATACATAATGACCTCGCCGTTGAGGTTGCGCGCGGCGCGTCCGGCAGTCTGTGTGAGCGAACGGCGACTGCGCAGGAAGCCTTCCTTGTCGGCATCGAGAATAGCCACGAGCGAAACTTCGGGCAAGTCAAGGCCCTCGCGCAATAGGTTCACACCCACCAGCACATCGATGTTACCGGCGCGTAGGTCGTCAAGAATCTGGATGCGGTCAAGCGTCTCCACATCGCTGTGCATATAGGCACATTTGATGTCGAGTCGAGCCAAATAGTCTGTAAGTTCCTCGGCCATGCGCTTTGTGAGGGTGGTGACCAGTGTGCGTTCATGTCGTTCCACACGAGTCTGTATTTCTTCAATGAGGTCATCGACTTGACCGCGCGACGGTCTGACGGTGATTTTGGGATCGAGCAGGCCCGTTGGACGTATGATTTGCTCGGTAACGATGCCCTCGCTCTGCTGCAGTTCGTAGTCGGCCGGAGTGGCGCTCACATAGATGGTTTGACCCGTGAGAGCCTCAAACTCCTCGAATCGCAAGGGGCGATTGTCAACGGCGGCCTGAAGCCTGAAGCCGTAGTTCACAAGGTTGATTTTGCGCGACTGGTCGCCGCCATACATGGCGCGCACCTGCGGCACCGTCACATGGCTCTCGTCGATGATGGTAAGAAAGTCCTTAGGCAAATAGTCGAGCAGGCAGAAAGGTCGCATACCCGGCTCGCGACCGTCGAAGTAGCGAGAATAGTTCTCAATGCCTGAGCAATAGCCCACCTCGCGAATCATCTCGAGGTCATAGGTAACGCGTTCGTAGAGTCGCTTGGCCTCGGCCATGCGCCCCTCACGCTTGAAAGCCTCCACTTGTGTGCCCAGATCCACGTCAATTTTGCCCAGCGCACGAGCCATGCGCTCCTTGGTGGTGACAAAGATGTTGCAAGGAAAGATGCGGAAAGACTCCATTGTCTTGCCGGTGGGCATCTGTGTGAGCGGGTCAAGCAGTTGAATGCTTTCAATTTCGTTGCCCCAAAAGATGACACGCAGAATGAGAGCCTCCTCGGCCAGGTGCACATCGACGGTGTCGCCCTTGACACGGAAGTTGCCCATCTTGAGCTCCACCTCGTTGCGCGAATAGAGCGCATCGACCAGGCGGCGCAAAAACTCGTCGCGTCCCAGGTTCATGCCCGTGTGAAGCGTGATAGAGTTGGCGGCGATATCCTCAGGATTGCCCATGCCATAGAGGCAGGAGACCGACGACACTACAATGACATCGCGCCGGCCCGACATGAGCGAGGTGACCGTGGCCAGTCGCAGACGGTCTATCTCCTCGTTGATGGCAAGGTCTTTCTCAATGTATTTGTCGCTGGAGGGAATGTAGGCCTCGGGCTGGTAGTAGTCGTAGTAACTCACAAAGTAATGGACGGCATTGTCGGGGAAAAAAGACTTGAACTCGCTGTAGAGTTGCGCAGCGAGGGTCTTGTTGTGCGACAAGATGAGCGTAGGACGGCCGGTGCGTGCTATAACGTTGGCCATGGTAAAGGTCTTTCCGGAACCGGTAACGCCCAGTAGCGTTTGGTAGGGCACGCCTTGGTTCACGCCATCGGTCAGTTCCTGAATGGCTTGCGGTTGGTCGCCCGTGGGCTGATAAGATGAACACAGTTTGAATTCCATAGTTTTTGAGTGCCTTGTCGCGTTATGAACCAACAAATTTAGTCATAATTTCTGAAATAACCTTTGGTGAGGGTGAATAATTGAGCGATTTGACGAGTTTTGGGTGTTTTGACAGGGAGGCACGAGGTAAAGATGTGTGTGTTCAGAGGGTAGAGTGCGTTGTGTTGTGTGTGTGAATAAACTTTAATGTGGCACTGCGGTTTGTGATTGTGTCGGTATTTTTGTAATTTTGCACGTTTTTAGGTTTATAACCACAATTTAAAACTGAAATTTTTAAATAACAAAATAAACGATAAACTATGAGTTTGAATATCATTGTGCTGGCTAAGCAGGTGCCTGACACCCGCAACGTCGGCAAAGATGCGATGAAGGCCGACGGCACCATTAATCGTGCCGCGTTGCCTGCCATCTTCAATCCTGAAGACTTGAATGCGCTGGAACAGGCGTTGCGTCTGAAAGAGCAACACCCGGGAAGCACTGTGGGCATGCTCACGATGGGTCCTCCCCGCGCCGGTGAGATTATTCGTCAAGGTTTGTTCCGCGGAGCCGACACGGGTTGGTTGTTGACTGACCGTCTGTTTGCCGGAGCCGACACGCTGGCTACGAGCTACGCACTGGCTACTGCCATCAAGAAGATTGGCAACGTGGATATCGTGATTGGTGGTCGCCAAGCGATTGACGGCGATACTGCCCAAGTAGGTCCTCAGGTGGCTCAGAAACTGGGCTTGAACCAAGTGACCTATGCCGAAGAAATCTTGAAAGTGGAAGACGGCAAAGCCACCATTCGCCGCCACATTGACGGTGGTGTAGAGGTGGTTGAAGCACCCCTACCCGTAGTCATCACGGTGAACGGCAGCGCTGCACCTTGCCGCCCCTGCAATGCCAAGTTGGTGATGAAGTACAAATATGCCACTTGCCCCATGGAGCGCACCGGCGAAGAGCCTTGGAAGGAACTCTATGACCAGCGTCCCTACTTGACGCTGAACGAGTGGAGCGTGGCCGATGTTGACGGTGATCCTGCACAGTGTGGTCTGAGCGGCTCGCCCACCAAGGTAAAAACGGTGAAGAACATCGTGTTCCAGGCCAAGGAGAGCAAGACCCTCACCGGTAGCGATGCCGATGTGGAGGGCATGATGAGAGAGTTGTTAGATGAAAAGATAATCGGTTAATGGTAGAGAAACATGAATAACGTATTTGTTTATTGCGAAATCGAAGGCACTACTGTTGCCGAAGTATCTCAGGAATTGCTCACCAAGGGTCGCAAACTGGCCAACCAGCTGGGAGTGGAACTCCACGCGGTGGTAGCCGGTAGCGGCATCAAGGGTAAGGTTGAAGAGCAGATTCTGCCCTATGGCGTTGACAAACTCTTTGTGTTCGATGGCGAGGGATTGTTCCCCTATACCTCGGCACCGCACACCGACATCATGGTGAACCTCTTCAAGGAGGAGAAACCGCAAATTTGCCTCATGGGCGCAACCGTGATTGGCCGCGACCTGGGTCCGCGCGTGTCGTCATCGCTCACCAGTGGCCTCACCGCCGACTGTACTGAGCTGGAGATTGGCGACTACGACGATGCCAAGATCGGACAGCACTATGAGAACCTGCTTTATCAAATTCGTCCCGCATTCGGCGGCAACATCGTTGCCACCATCGTGAACCCCGAGCATCGTCCGCAGATGGCCACCGTGCGTAGCGGTGTGATGCAGAAGGCACTCTACGACGGCAAAGCCCGTGGCGAGGTTGTTTATCCCGATGTTGACAAATATGTGCCGCAAGAAAGTTATGTAGTGAAGGTACTTGAGCGCCATGTGGAGGCAGCCAAGCACAACCTCAAGGGCGCTTCAATTGTGGTAGCCGGCGGTTACGGCGTGGGCAGCAAGGAAGGTTTCGACCTGTTGTTCCAGCTTGCCAAGGAGCTGCACGGTGAGGTAGGTGCCTCGCGCGCCGCTGTTGATGCGGGTTGGGTTGACCACGACCGCCAAGTGGGCCAAACGGGTGTTACCGTACACCCTAAGGTGTATATCGCTTGCGGCATCTCGGGCCAGATTCAGCACATCGCCGGTATGCAAGATGCCGGCATCATCATCTCAGTAAACAATGACCCCGACGCTCCCATCAACAAGATTGCCGACTATGTGATAGTGGGCACAGTGGAGGAAGTGGTGCCGAAACTCATCAAATATTACAAGCAGAACAGTAAATAACCCAAAGAAATCAAAATTATGGCAAATTACTATACTGACCATCCCGAGATAGAATTCCACCTGAATCATCCGCTGATGAAGCGCATCGTGGACTTGAAAGAGAAGGACTATGCCGATGCCGCCGAGCATGCCGACGCACCGGTGAACTACGACGATGCCATTGAGAACTATAAGCGCATTCTTGACATTTGCGGCGACGTGGCAGCCAACATATTGGAACCCAACTCTGAGGCTGTGGACCAGGAAGGTCCGCATCTGGAGAACGGCCGCATGATTTATGCGAGCAAGACGTTTGAGAACATCGACGCCACGCGCAAGGCAGGCTTGCACGGCGTTTCGATGCCTCGTCGTTATGGCGGTCTGAACCTGCCTAACACTGTGTTCTCCATGCTCTCAGAACTCATAGCCGCCGCCGATGCCGGTTTCCAGAACATCTGGTCGCTCCAGAGCTGTATTGACACGCTCTATGAGTTTGGCAGCGAGGAGCAGCGACAGAAGTTCATTCCGCGCGTGTGCGCCGGTGAGTCCATGTCAATGGACCTTACCGAGCCCGATGCCGGTAGTGACCTGCAGCGCGTGATGCTCAAGGCTACCCGCGACGAGGAGAACAACTGCTGGCGCCTGAACGGCGTGAAGCGCTTCATTACCAATGGCGACAGCGACATCCACTTGGTGCTCGCTCGCTCTGAGGAAGGAACCACTGATGGCCGCGGTCTGTCGATGTTTATCTACGACAAGCGCGACGGTGGTGTGGATGTGCGCCACATTGAGAACAAGCTGGGTATCCATGGCAGCCCCACGTGTGAGCTCGTGTATAAGAACGCACGTGCTGAGCTTTGCGGCAGCACTCGCTTGGGCCTTATTAAATATGTGATGGCACTCATGAACGGTGCCCGCCTGGGCATTGCCGCACAGAGCGTAGGTGTGGAACAGGAAGCCTACAACGAGGCACTGGCCTATGCCAAGGAGCGCGCGCAGTTTGGCAAGAAGATTATCAACTTCCCCGCCGTCTACGATATGCTCTCGCGCATGAAAGCCAAGCTCGATGCCGGCCGCTCACTGCTCTACCAGACGGCTCGTTACGTCGACATTTACAAGGCACTTGAGGACATCGCCCGCGACCGCACCCTCACCCCCGAAGAGCGTCAGGAGATGAAGAAGTATACCCGCCTGGCCGATGCCTTCACACCGCTCGCCAAGGGTATGAACTCAGAGTATGCCAACCAAAATGCCTACGACGCCATCTCGGTGCACGGCGGTAGCGGTTTCATCATGGAGTACAAGTGCCAACGCTTGTACCGCGATGCCCGCATCTTCTCTATTTACGAGGGCACAACCCAGTTGCAGGTGGTAGCTGCCATCCGCTATGTGACCAACGGCACTTACCTGAGTATCATGCAGGAAATGTTGCAGAACGAGGTGTCGGAGGAGATGAAGCCTCTCAAGACTCGCGTTGAAGGCCTTGTGAAGCTCTACGAACAGGCACTGGCCAAGGTGAAAGAGGCAAATGACAACGATATGCACGATTTCTTGGCACGTCGCCTCTACAACATGACGGGCGACATCATGATGTCGCTGCTCATCATCGACGACGCAAGCCGTGCTCCCGAACTGTTTGCCAAGAGTGCGAATGTGTATGTGCGCCATGCCGAGGAAGAGGTGCTGGGACATCACTGCTACATCATGCACTTTGACCCGAAGGATCTTGAGGCATTCCGTCCTGCCGAAATTGCGCAGGCGCACGAATAACCCACTGCGGTTGCAGTGCAATCCATAAAACAAGAGGGCACACCGTTGTTGCGGTGTGCCCTCTTGCTTTTGTTTCAAATCACCCCCTATAGAGGTTATTCAGCGTCGCAATCTGCATCTTCATTGTATGATTCAATAGCCATTTTGAGTTGATTGATATTGAATTCTATCAAATCGTTGCGTTGCTTGCTCTGCTCCAGCAGTGAGCGCATTTGTTTGAGTTGTTCAATGTCTATTTCGAAAATGAAATTCAAGTCGATGGGCACGCTGAAGAGCCAATCGCAATGTTTCATGCCACCCTTAATGCGCTGTTGCCATTTACTGATGTACTTCTCTTGACTATCGGCAGCAAAGAGTACATAGTAAGGGTTTTCCTCCTGATATTGCTCTAAGCATGCAATCACGGTCACCGTGTCGCCCAGTTTCTTCACCACATAGTCACACGAATGAATGTAAGGTGATTTTGGGAACTCCGAGGTGTAACGGTTACCATTATCGCGAGTAAGCACAAGCTCGGTGTTGTCGCTGTCGTAGTAATATGCATAACCATTGGGCAGGACCTCCTTGAGTCTGAAAATTTGGATTTGGTTGCACAAAACAGGGGTCTTTGACAGGTCAATCAGGTCTTGTGCGGTAGCACTGAGGCAGAATAACGCAAAAATCATGCATGTGGCTGCTTTGCGTAAGGTGTTGAGTAATTGAGTTTGTCGCATAGTTATATTTTTTTGCCGTAAAGATACAAAAATGATTATAACGCCCAAACTTTTTTGATAATAATCAACATTAGAGAGGGCTTACCCATTGCGGCAAGCCCTCTCGTTTTAGTCATTCGGGTGAGAACTGACTGGTGTCAATCCTTTCCCAAGATAATGTTGATCAGTGCGGTGACGTCGCTTACATTCACAGCGTCGTCATAGTTCACATCGGCCACTTCTTGGTCAATCGTTAAGGTACCCAGAATCATGTTGATGAGTGTCGTCACGTCGCTCACATTCACCTTGCCGTCGCGGTTCACATCGCCGCGTAGCACGGTTGCGACGCCGCTGATGGTCACCCACGCATTCTTGACGATGTTGCCGTTGGCATCACCAACGAAGTAGTTATCCAAACTGGAATAGTAAACCGGCTGGCCGCCTTGTGGCTCGGTGATAGTGCCTGCAAGCAACTCGCTGAAACCCAACGATGCAAATTTGCCAAAGCCTCTGAGTTGGGCATCCGGACTGTTGACGCTCAAGTTCCCCAACGAAATCACACCAATGCCATTAGAAGAATTATTGCCGGCTTTCACCTTGACCGATTCATTGATGGTTAAGTCCTTGTATCCTGCAAGTGCCACAATCACCCCTGAGCTACCTGTCGATGTCACAGTCAGTTCTCCGTTACCGCCTATCTGTGCCGACTCAACAAGCGATACAACTTCTTTCGAAGCCGACAGCTTATTAGAGCCTGTGGCGTTGATGGCCAGATTCGGTATTTCGCTTTTGAGTGCGGCAGTCGAGGCACTGTTGCTGGTGATAGTTGCTCCATTAAGCGTGAGCATGCCACCGGTGGAGCCACCTTCGTAGGTCACGGTGCCGTCGCCCAGCACATCGCCCTTGTTCACGCTGTTTACTTGCGTTCCGGCAATCCACAGCGGGTATTTATCGCCGCTGACGGTTACCACGCAGCTTGCTTCCTTGCCGCCGGCGCTGAGGGTGACAGTAGCCGATTCGCCTATCATTTCGGGGTTGTCGGTCATGGTCACCACATAGGTCTCAATGCCGGTGGTGGTGACATAGGCCGCAGTTGCCACATCGGGATTGCTACTGGTTATGGTTTTGTTGCTATACTGACGCCAAGCGTCGGGCAGGTCACTGGTGATGTCCAGCTGCAGCTTGCCACCCAGGGGCACTTCGGCCTCCCCAGGACTGATGCTGAGGCTGTAGATGGGTCGTTCCACTACTCTCACTTTCAGATAGCCGTAGCCATAGCTCACATTGTTCACCTTGTGTGACACAGTGAAAGAATAGGTGTGGTTTGTGAGCATATCGCTTGTGTTGGGAATGAGGGTGATGGTGCGGTTTTCCTTGTCGACAGTGAAGCTCGGAAGACGCGAGGTCTGTGAGGCAATGTTGGGGAATGCGCCTTGCACCGCGTGGTAGGTTACCGTCACATTGCCGGGCAGGGTGGCGCGTGCCGGGAACACGGTGAAGGGAATGCCCTCAACCCTATTGTTGTAGTTGACAAGGGTATCGCCATTGTTGACAACTAACTTGTAGGGCAGGAAGCTGCCGTTGTCCTCACTCACATTGAGGTAGAGTTGGGTAGAAGCCACCACGTCGTCGGGACCGCCATTGTCGGGAACAAGTTCCATGCCGAGCGCGAGCTGGTTGCAACCGCTCAGAATGGGCTTGAGATAGACCGTCTTGTAGCGCGTGTTGTCGCTCAACGGGGTGGTGCAGGCAGCGTTGGCATAAAGCTGGCAAACATTGGAGCCTGCCGTGGTGTTGTAGGTGATATAGAAGTCCTTACCGCGAATGCCGGCAAAGTCGGTGGCATTGCCGGGCAATGGATTGATGACCAGCTTGAGCACACCATTCTTCTTGGTGGTGTAGGTCACATGGCCATCGAGGTACTCCATCTCGGCGAAGTTGCCGCTGCTCTGCGGAGACACGGTCAGCGACAATCCTTTTGTCACGGTCACATTGTCGAGCAGGATTGATTCGTCTTCATAACGCCCGCCCGGCAACCGTGTCTCCGTTTCCTTGTAACGAGTAGCCACATAATTTGCAACTCCCAGCGTACCGCCACTCATCGAGATGGTGCCGTCGCTTGTGGGCTTGATGGAGTTGGCCCACCAGCTGGCATCCTCAGGATTGTAGAGGAACTGGGTGAACTGCGACGGCGTGAGCAAGATGTATTCTTGAGTGCTGCGTGCGTTGGTCACCCTCACGTTGCCGGTGACATAGGTGAGTGTGGGCTTGACGGGGTAGTCCCAGTTCTCAAGCTTGTGAACATAGTATTGCTTTGTTGCGAGTGTGCCCTCGTAGGCATCGAGCGATACCTCGGCGGTGATGAAGGCATCCACATCCTGTTGTGTGAAGGTGTAGCTCCAGGTGTCGCCGGTAATCACTTCCTCATGAATCAGGTCGCTGCTCTGTTCTTCATAGGGTCGGCGGTAGAGCCTGAGCGTCATCACGCAGTTCTCGTAGTTGCGATAAGGATTGAGCGGAGTCATGTTCACCTTCATGGTGTCGCCCGGCAGCACAATCTTGGTGTATGTGCCGCTCTCCCTCAGCAGGAAGGGGTTGTTCACTCCGGTGATATGTGACATGTACGGACGGTGCAGTTTCACATAGCCGGTGAATGGTATGGTTGCACTGGCGCCAAAGCTGGTGCCATTGTTGATGAGCACGCCGGGATAAGTTCCGGTGCGGCCCGATACCGAGCCTTGCGCTCCCACAGGTCGCACCAGATTGATTTGGGGTGTGTTTGCGCCATACACCGACCAGCTTGTGGCTTCAAGGGGATTGACCCCACCTTCAGAGTAGATTTCCCATGAGAATTCGCTTTGTGGATTTAAGTTTATAATGTGTCCAAGAATGCCGTTCTGTGAATATCCGCGTGCAATGAGGTTACGGCAACTGATATTGATGGTTCCGGGCGACACGATGCCGTTCCTGCCCGTTGCGAGCAGGCGTTGACTCATCTGGTTGCCCTTGATGTCAATGATGTTGCGGGCCCATAAGCCGTTTCCGTTATTGTTGGCTAAGGCTCTCACCTTACAGTTGTTGATGGTCATACTACCCTCGGCGTAGATGGCTGCGCTGGAGGTGGTGTTAACTTCAATCTCGCAGTTATGGGCATTGAGTGAGCTGCAATATAATGCCGCCACTACGGTGGTTGAATTATAGCCCTTGTGGTTTATATAGATTTCACCGCCGGTGAGATTTGCCTCCCTGGCGCAGATGCCGTCGGCTCCGTCATTAGTGAGCTTTGACAGGCTGAAGTAGCCATTTAAGATGTTGAATTGCTTGATTCTGGTTTGGGAATCACCTAAGTATCCGTTCACTGTTACATGACTTTGGCTGCCGGTGACCTCAAAATAATCAAGGTCTTGGTAGGTGGTGTTGGGCCAACCTGTCACAGCTCCCTGGGGCGCCGTGATGCTTACCGTACTGTTGTTAATCAGCACTTCAGAGCCACCCTTCGCCACAATGGCATTACCGCTGCGCGAAGAAATTACTGCGGTTGAGTTGCTCACTTCGAGCTTGCCGCCTTGCAGCCCCAGGGTGTTGTCGTTGCCATAAATATAGATGTAGCCTTCACCCCTGATGGTGAGGCTCTTCACATTCATGGCGCTCATGGTCACGTTGATTTCCTGGTCGATGTAGAACTTGGCGTGATTGCTCAGCACAATGGTCAAATCGTTTTCGGGAGCAAAAATCTCCTTCATGCTTAGGTTGCTCGACACGTTGAGCGTAGTGGCTCCGGCGCTGATTTTCACATGCTTGCCCGAGCATGTGGATTGCAAATAATCGCCGGTGTAGCTGCTTGAGCCGTTGAGTGTCACATACTCATAGGCCTGTGCCGCTGTCACACTAGTGATTGCCACCAGCAGCATCAGCCACTGTTGCAACGTTTTCCTAATGCAAAATTTCTTTTTCATGTTGTAGTTATTTTAGTGAATTAATTATATTGTCTATAAACCATAATCTATACACCAGAATGTGCAATTAGTCGTCGAGGCTCGTCTGCAGCCACACATCGTAGATTGTGGCACCGACGGAGTTCTCCAACTCATAAACTTCACCCACGGTGTTGAGTTTGCTGCTCATCACTTTCCTCTTATTACTTGATCCAGCATTTAAAGCTATGCCAATGTAGCCGTTCTTGATGTCGAAATCCAGCGGTTCGGTGCTATCGGGATAGGCATTGTATAACGCTGTCTCGCTCGCCCCCAGCTGGTAGGTTCTAATAAGTCCGTTACCAAGGCTTTGGCCATAATAATAGAATTTGTTACCTTCAAAGATAAATGGCTTGAAATCAGTCATATTTCCACGATATGGATAATCTGATTGCATTGAGAAACCATTGCTTCCAGTGGTACCAGTGTAGTTTTGCAAGCCGCTCGTGGCATTGTAACGCAAAAACAGGTTTATAAATTGAGTATATCCATATTCGTAGAATCCTGTTGAATTCACATAAACATTACCGTCTTTAGCGAACAGCTGCTCCATGGTCCAGTGAGAGCGAGGAATGTAAGAAAGATTGTTGTTGGCATCAATTATGCAAAAGTAACCTATTGAAGCATACAGCGTGGGATAATCAGGATAAATGTAATCAGAGTTTATACCGGTCATGAATATTTTACCTGTGTTGTCGGTAGTGATGTCATTGACAGCACATTTGATTGTCGTTTGCAATTTGGTCTTGTTCTTATAGATATCGGTGTTGATGTAGCCGTCATAGTCATTGGTATTTTCTTGGCGGGTGGCCCATGTGTAATACACGTTGCAATCCTTGTCGACCCACATGCGCGGAACGGCTTTGATGTAAGAGGTTAAGGTGCCATAATTACAATATTGCTTTGATGTGCCTTGAATGTTGCCCTTATAAATATTGAAAACACCACCGTCATGAGCACCTGTAGCTTTATATATACTGGCCGTGCAAGATCTAAAGTCGGTATATTGTGCCACGTTATCTCTTCTTATCATCAAAAATGCGGTGCTGCCGCGCACAATGATGTTGGTGGCTTTGTAGTTCTCGTTATCGCTATTTCCGCTTATCCAGCCGCTCTTGTCCTGCCAGTTGCGCCACAAGATAGGCTTGTTGCCAGCGCTCTTGCCGGCGGACCACACGGTGGGATTGACGGTGACATTGTAGGTATAGGTTGTGTTGATGCCGTCTTTGGTCTTGAACTTGATGGTGAGTGTGGTGGTACCCACCTTGTGGGCCGTGACATTCACCTGCGTGTTGTCGTAGTTAACGTCGATTA
>CAMKGM010000065.1 GCA_946412245.1 uncultured Bacteroidales bacterium | reverse complement strand
GGGGGTGTTGGGATTGAATATCCCTTGCCCTGCCACGGGCTATTCAATCAAAAAAAGAGGAGACTTTCAAGTCCTGAAAGCAAGCTTTCGTCCTTTCTTGTCTCCTCTTTTTTTGTGATTCCGCTGGGATTCGAACCCAGGGCCCACAGCTTAGAAGGCTGTTGCTCTATCCAACTGAGCTACGGAACCAGATTCCTTGCCTTGTAATCATGAAATCGTCACACGAGATGACCGCTTGGCAAGCACCGCTGCAATAAAAGCGCTGCAAAGTTAATACTTTTTCGGCATACGAGCAAAATATTCTTTTTTCTTCGCACAAAATCACAACTTTCTTTGAGCCGTTTCATGGGTTTGCGCAATGGCTGACTGGCGTGCCGAGAGTGGTGCGTGACTGATGCCAAATAGAAACAAAACAGCCTGAAACCGAGGGGTTTCAGGCTATCGTGCGGTGCGTACAGGACTCGAACCAGCGACCTCCTGCGTGACAGGCAGGCATTCTAACCAACTGAACTAACGCACCGTTTGGGACTGCAAATTTAAGTCAAATCATTGGAATCTCACAAATAAATTTCCATTTTTTTTCAAAAAAAAGATTTTTGACCACTTTTTTCGCTTTTACAAGCTGCAGTAGGAGCATTTTCGTTGCAGTCCATGGATTGTGTTACAGGCCCAGAATGATGTTGATGAGAGCGGTGACATCGCTCACGTTCACGTCATTGTCGCCATTCACATTGGCACGATCCCTGTCAAGTGACTCGATGCCCAATATCATGTTTACGAGCATGGTGACGTCGCTCACATTCACGCTGCCGTCGGCATTCACATCGCCCGTAATCATGGCGGTGTCTTCTTTCACTGTGAAGGGGAGTTCAAACGCTGCCAAGCAGACCGCCCAGTCGAGTGTGGTGAGTGCGATGTCGCTGTTGATGGGGCACAGGTACTGCGACTCCATGCCCTGGTCGCGTCCGCGGCTCATGGTGTAGAGTTTGTTGCCGGTGGCTATGCAGCATTGCGCGGTGGGCATGCTGCCTCCTGAGATGATCGACTGCATCTCGACGGGTTGGAGGGTCGACTGGTCGAGAGATGTGATTGAAATGCCGCTGCCATTCCAAGCGTAGCCATAGAGGTAGACATTGTCGTCGTCCTGGCTCTCAAAAGCACCGAAGTAGCCGGTGATGGCTTTCAAATCGGGGAATGCCATGCGGCTGGTGGTGGCTTTCACCCAGTGTCCATCGGTTAGGTCGCACTTGATGACAAAGCCTTCGCGCACATTGCCGGTAGCAGTTTCAATTGACTGCGTGCCGTCGGCACTGCTCAGCTTGAAGTTGCCCATACCGGTAATCCACAGGTTGTTGCCTGTGACGCTCAGCAGGTTGTATTGCATCACACTCGGTCTGTTGCCGGTCATTTCGCCCTTGAAATGCTGCAGCCACTTGACTTTCAGGTTGTTGCTCAATCGGGCGGTAATCATGCTGGCCTGATTGTTGCCGGCAAGTCCCACGGGTGTGCCGTCCAGGGCAATGTCGTCGGTACCGTTACCGGTTGCCACAAAGTTTAGTATCAAGTCGTTGCCGCTCATGGCGAGGGCGGGTGAGGACTCCAGTTGTGCGGTGCCCGTTGTGATGAGCGAGTGAGTGAGCAAGCCTTGTGCATTGAACCTTGCCACCAGCAAGTCGCCGCGAGATTCTTGCGAGTCGCCTGTCCACCCCTGCGTGTTGTGTGGGGTGAAAGTAACAGGCTGCCCCTGTGCTGTTTCAAAAGTGACGGGGTTGCAGTAGCGCATGGCCAGATAGCAGTTGCCTTGACCATCGCCCGTCATGGCGGGGATGTAGAAAGCAGTAGTGGTTGCATCGGCATTGTTGTCGTTGGCAGCTGGCTGCGGGGCATTGCTCACCTCGATGAGGCGATGCCAGTCAATGGTTCCCTGACCGGTAATGTGCAGCAGCAAGCCCTGGTAGAAGCGGGGCGTTTCGTCAGTAGCCAGTGTCCAATTGATAACGGTAGTGGCTCCGGTGGCATCAACCAGTGTGATGGGTTGCGTACGCAGGTTGTCGGTGTGGCGAATGACGCACGACACAAAGACACCGCCCTGACCGTCGCTCACTATGCCGCCATTGTTCGACATCATGTCGCCGCTAGTGGAGTAGACGGTCCACTGGAAGTTGCCGTCGAGGTCGGTTTTTATCAGACTGAAGTTGTTGTTGAATCCCGAGCCCTGATAGGCTGCGCCTGTGGCAATGAGTTGGCCATTGAAATAGATGCTGGCTGTGGGGTCGACGTAATCTTGTTCGAACCCCGTTCCGCCCGAACCCACCGAAGAACCGGTAACTGAGAAGTAGTAGAGCGCGTCGGTATTTTTGCACAAAGAGATGCCCATATCGGGCGGGCATGCGTCGAGCAGTTTTGCCCATTGTGTGCCGATTCCTGCGAGCGAGCCTGCATGAATGTGAAGGGTGAAGGCGAGTGCAAGCAGTAGGGTGGTGTTGATAAAACGTTTCATTGTGAGTTGGATTCTGTTTTAAGCCGAAAAGACAGATGCTGTTTGGCATCTGTCATTTTCGGTTCAAGTTGTTAGTCTATGAAGTTGAGCTTTATTATTTCACAATCACTTTCTTGCCGCCGGCAATGTAAAGGCCTGCGGGCAGACCCTCAGTGCTTGCGCTACCGGTGCGTACCATGCGACCGTCGATGGTGTAGACATTGTTGTGACGAGCGTCAGTGATATTGCTGTTCACGTCGGTGATGGCAGTGGGTGTTGAGTAGGTCACCATCACGCTTGCTTTCATGGCCGGGTTCACGGCCGCGGTGGCGGTAATCAGGGCTGAAACATCGGTCCTGACGCTCTTCTCGGCGGGCGTGAGCAGACCATTCTGGTCAACAACGATGGCTTCGGGGTTAGATGTACTCCAAATGATGTCGCTGTTGCTCATGTTGGCGGGCAGCAAGGTTGCCACAAGGGTAGTAGGTTTTTGGATGGTGATATCCTTCTCGCCTTCGATGGTGATGCTTTCCACGCCACCAGCGGTCTCGGGAACCTGGAAGGCCGAAACGCCCCAAGTAAACGCAGCAAAGGCACAGGTAAGGTCGCTGTTGATGAAGCTGATGGCCTCGTTCTTGTTGCCCCAGCGGTTCATCACATACAGGTTGGTGCCGTGAGCAATGAGCGACTGACCGTCGCAGCTGCCCAGTGCCAGCTGAGCCTGATCGGCAATTTCGAGGGTAGTGGGGTTAAACTTGTAAAGAATGAGGTCGCTGCCGAATGAGGCTGAGGGAGTAAGGCCGCGTTCGATGGCGTAGAGCGAGCCGTCCTGGCCTTCATAGGCACCAAAGAAACCGTGTTGCATCTGCATGGGACCTGTAGCGAGTACGGTGCAGGCCAGTGCCTCGCCGTTGTCGGCATTGAGTTGCACGAGCCACGACTGGCGTGCCTTGTTCGCGGGAGTATTTGTGTAGTTGGTGTCACCAATGGTGAGACCATATTTAGCGGTACCCATCAAGTAGATTTTGTCGCCAATCACATTCATGGTTGGCATCTGCCAAGCACTGCCGCTCACGGTTGATTCATGGAACTTGAGCCACTCCACATTCAGATCGGTGTCGAGCAATGCCACACACAGACTGCCGTTCACTGTGGCAGGTGTTGCACTTTGGCCACCCAGCGAGAACTCGGTGCCAGCCAGACCGGCAATCCAAGCGAACATATAGAGTTTGTTGCCCACCACCTGGAGTGCGCGCACATTCTCTTGAGTGGCTTCGCCTTCAGTGACGATGTGCTGCAAATAGTTGCCCTGAGCATCAAGTTTCACGATGAAGAGGTTGCCCACAGAGGTCTGTGCATTGCCATTCCATGTGCTCACGTTGTGAGGCTGGATGGTGACATCGCCGACTGTGATGGCTGCACACATGCGACCGCCCACGAAGATGTTGCCCTCGTTGTCAACGGCAAGCGCGTAGGTGTAGATACCCTGGCCGATGTTGCGGCTTGACTGAGTCCACTTGGGATAGGTTTCTTCGTCGGCATAGTTGTTGGCAACTATCTCGCGCATCCATTCAATGCCGCCCTGGTCGTCGACCTTGATAACGAAAGCACGGAAACTGCGCTCGCCATTGATGTCCCATTCAATTTCGTGGGCCACGCCTTTGCCGTCCTTCAGGGCGATGCGGTCGGTGAGGTGACCCTCGGTGTGGCGCATGTTGACAAACATCACAGCGCCGCCGTCGTCGGTTGCGGCTACATAGGCTTCGTTAGTATTGCCTTCACCATTGGTTGATGCCAAGGTCCATGCCACAGTGCCGTCAGCACCTATTTTAGAGAGGATAAGTCCTTGATTGCAGCTGTTGCCGCCATAGTTGGTGCCTTGCGCAATCACGTCGCTGCCAAAGGAAATCGTTTGGTCGGCCGACGTTGAACCGGCATTGCCCACAATGAACAGACCGCCGTCGTTAGCCAGTGCCATGTTGCTACCTTGTGAGGTAATTGCCTGCAAATTTGCGCTGTTAGTCACTTGTTTTGCCCAGAGCGTTTTTGTGTCGCTCAGGCCCTCGGCATTCATCGTCATCGCTGTGGCGATGAGAACCATAATAAAGAGGTAAATCTTTTTCATGAAGTTTGATTGTTATGTTGTGAAATGAATTTTTTTGCAAAATTACTGGCGATTTTCAGGGTCAACAATCGCAAAAAGTGGTGAAAAATGATAGTGAATTCGCCTAATATGGGTATTGTTGCCCTTTACTAATGGCAGTAATTTTGCACTCTAAAATGATGAGAAAATTTGTAATATACTTATTGTTTGCTGTTTGTGCCCTTGCTGCCGATGCTCAGGATTGCGTGCTGCAAGGTGCTGTGCATGATAGCACTACAGGTGAGGAGATAGCTTATGCCACCGTTACGCTATCGCCCGGTGGTCATGCCGTGTCGACCGATGTGCAAGGGCGCTACTCGTTGCGTGCCAAGAAGGGCAATTACACGCTCACGGTGAGTTATGTGGGCTATGAGAAGCACACGCAGTCAGTGACCTTGCGTGGTAATGCCACAGTGAATGTGACACTCACAGAGAATAGCAAACTGCTCGACGAGGTGGTAGTTACCGCCAAGGAGACGACGGGTCTCACGAGCACCTCGCGCATTGACCGCGAGGCGATGGCCCACCTGCAGCCCACCAGTTTCACCGACTTGCTCGAACTGCTACCGGGTAACATCTCGCAGACTCCGAACATGGGTAGCGTGAATTCCATTCAGTTGCGCGAGACGGGCACGATGGGCGCAACGGGGTCTAAAACCGATAATCCGGACTATAATATCTCGTCGCTCGGCACCCTGTTTATGGTCGATGGTGCTCCCGTCAACGGTGATGCCAATATGCAGAATGTGCCCGGTTCGTCGGGCGATGCCACTTCGCCCGAGTTCAAACGCGACATGACCAACAAGGGCGTGGATATGCGCACACTCTCGACCGACAACATTGAGAGTGTGGAGATTGTGCGCGGCATCCCCTCGGCCGAGTATGGCAACCTGACCAGCGGCATGGTCAACATCAGGCGCATTCGCAAGGCTACGCCGCTCACTGCCCGCTTCAAGGCCGACCAATATAGCAAACTGGTGAGTGTGGGCAAGGGATTCTACCTGGGCAAGACCGACCATATTATGAATGTGGATGGCGGATTTCTTGACTCAAAGGTCGACCCCCGCAACACACTCGAGAACTACAAGCGAGTGAACGTGAGCACCCGTTTCAACCTGAAATTTCTAAGTCCAAAACTTGAGACCCAGTGGATAACCGGTGTGGACTATACCGGCTCGTTCGACAACAGCAAGACCAACCCTGACTTGAGTTATGGCAAAATCAACGAGTACAAGTCGCGCTACAACCGCATTAATTACACCAGCAACCTGACCTTCACCTTCCCTAAACTCACTTGGTTGCATCTGCTCAATCTTAATACCTCGGTCAGTTATCAGACCGATCGACTTGAACGCCGCAAGCAAGTGGCGCCCCAGCGGGCATCAATTGCTCCTACCACTCTCGATGAGGGCGTGCATGACGGACAGTATCTGCTGGGCGAGTACATAGCCGACTATGTGAGCGACGGCAAACCCATGAACCTGTTTGTGAAACTCAAGGGCGAGGGCCTGTGGATGACGGGAAAGGTCAAGAATGACTACAAGGCGGGCGTGGAGTGGACGCTGTCGAAGAACTACGGCGACGGACAGGTCTATGACCTCACGCGTCCTCTCTCGGCTTCGTGGACCACGCGCCCACGTGCCTATAAGGATATACCCTCGTTGAGTGTACTCTCGGCCTATGTCGAGGACAATCTTACGGCTCCGCTGGGCAACACGCGACTGGAGTTGCAACTGGGTGTGCGCACCATTCAGTTGCTGCATCTTGACAGCAAATATGAGATGCACGGAAAAGTGTATCTTGACCCGCGACTGAATGGGAAACTGACAATGCCCGACCTGCGCTTAGGCAGTCGCACCCTCAAGTGGTATGTGGCAGGAGGTTACGGACTCACTACCAAGATGCCTACCATCGACTACCTGTATCCGCAAGTGAGTTATAGCGATTTCATTCAACTCAACTACTACGACATTCTGAAGCCGCTGGAAAACAGTCGCATTAGTTTGCGCACCTATATTAACCCACGCGAGAATTACCGCCTGAAACCCGCCGTGAACCACAAGTGGGAGGTGCGACTCGGTGCGTCAATAGGGAAGAACACGCTGCAAGTTACCTATTTCCAAGAGAAGATGCGCTCGGGTTTCCGTTACAGTGCCGTCTATGCACCCTATGACTATGTGCGATATGACGCCTCGGGCGTAGTGCCTGAAACGCTGGCCGGCCCGCCGTCGCTCAATGACCTGCCTGTTGAGGCAGTGCGTGAACTGAGCGGTTACTCGCAGGTCGACAATGGCAGCCGCCTCGACAAGCAAGGTGTGGAGTTTGTGCTCAGCACCGCGCGTTGGCGGCCGTTGGCCACTGCGTTGACAGTGACGGGTGCGTGGTTTCGCTCGACCTATACCAACTCGCGTATGCTCTACCAGACGGTGAGCGATGTGGTGGGCGACCAGGCCGTGAGTCGCAATTATGTGGGCTACTATGACTGCAATGATGGCCGCGTGAACGAGCAGTTCAACACCAATTTTATGTTCGACACGCAAATCAAGCGGTGGGGGCTCGTTTTCTCTACATCAATACAATGCCTGTGGTATGTGACCTCGAAGAAGATGTGGCAAAATGGCGTGCCTGACTACTATCTGGATGTGGCCGATGGGCAACTGCATCCTTATACCGTAGCCGACCAATCCGACCCCATGCTGCAATTCCTGGTCAAGACCTATAACGACGACTCTTACAAGCGTCAGACCACACCCATCGCCATGTATATCAACCTCAAGGCCACCAAGGAGATAGGCAAACACCTGAAGATTGCCGTCTTTGCCAATCGCTTGCTTGACTATCTGCCCGACTACAAGAGCAATGGCTTGATGGTGAGGCGCATCAGCGATCCTTACTTTGGGATGGAACTTAACTTTAGTCTTTAAAAAATTAACAACAATATGAAATTTAAGCATTTAAGTAAAATAGTGATAGTTTTGGCTGCCGCCTTTGTGATGGGAGCCTGCGACGACACGCTCGACGAGGGCCGCAACACCCCGGTAACCCCCGATATTCAGGTGATCATGCCGGCCGACCTTGCCGATGTGGTGGTTGAGAGCGAGACCTTCGAGGTAAAGAATGTGACTACCGGCAGTGTGGTGAAATACAGCTCGCGCAACGACATTCAATTGCGCACAGGGCTGTATGATGTCGCCTATGAGACGCAAGTGCGCTGCATGGTCGATGGCGAGCAGGTGGAAAGACACCTGACGGGTTTTACGCCGTCGGTTGAGATTACGTCGTCGAGTCATGCGCTCAGCATTGAGACGTTTGAGAACCTTGTGAACGATGATTTTGTGATTTCTGAAATCTTCTTCACCGGCACGCTGCGCTCCACAGGCAATCAGTACTATGGCGACGACTATGTGAAACTCTATAATAACACCGACCATGTGCTCTATGCCGACGGCATTACCTTCTTAGAGTCGAAATTTGTAACAACCGAGAAGTTTGACTACTCGCCCGACATCATGAGCGACTACATGACCGTGGAGGCGCTCTATACTGTGCCGGGTAGCGGTCATGACTATCCGGTGCAGCCCGGCGAGGAATTCTGGATTGTGGACACGGGTATTGACCACCGTGTGGCTAACGAGAACTCGTTTGATTGCAGTGGGGCAGACTTTGAGTGGTACGATGTGTCAACCCAGCCGGCGCACATGGATATTGACAGTCCGACGGTGCCAAACCTGGACCGCTGGTATAGCTACACTCTCTCGTTCTTTGTGCTGCACAATCGCGGCTTCCGTGTATGGGCCATTGCGCGCATACCCATTGACCGCGATGAGTACCTGACGAACTATAAGTATCGCTATAACTACACCATGGTGCTGCCTGCGGGCACCTTCCCCATGAGTCAGACGGCCTATAAAGTGCCTAACAGTTGGATTGTGGATGCGGTGAACTGCAGTGTGGAGTCGGAGCGTGTGTGGAATGTGACGGCTCCCTCGCTCGACCGTGGCTGGACCTATTGTGGTACGATGGACCACGACAAGACGCGCTACTTCCACAGCGTGCGCCGCAAGGTGCTCTACCTCAAGGACGGCAAACCTGTACTCAAGGATACCAACAACTCGAGCGAAGACTTCAACCCCTTTGTCACACCCAGTGAAATTGAGAAGCAAGGCACGGCAAAGGATGTGAACGGCACGCCATGCACCACCCGCACATGGGATGGTGTGATGCCTCGATAATAAATGAGAAGACCATGAACCATGGAATCAAGATAATACTGCTGTTGGCTGCTGCCCTGCCCGGAACATGGCAGGCATTGGCTCAAGAGGTTAAAGACACAACGGGCACCGATGTGTCGGCGATGCTCGAAGGCCATTGTGCTGCTGGTGTCGAGGACCCTGATGTGTTCACAACGGTTATTGAGCAGCAACGGCTCTCAGAGCAATTGCTTGAGGTCGTATGGCTAAACCCGGCCATGAAGCCGTTGCAGCATCGCCACTCGCTCAGTGAGGTGGTGGCGAAATTTTCCCACAGCAAGCAGTCGGCGACGCTCGATGTGCAGCAAGGTGACAAGCAGCAACAGTGGTCGTTCGACGCCTCCACTTATGTGAAGCATGGCAAAGGCACGCTATGGGGCAGAGCCTACTACGACAATGGCGGCATTTACCATATGAACTGGAACGAGACCAGTGACTTGCAGCAAGTTTATCCTTACCTGCTTGCCGACAGCGTGGGCGGTCATCGCATGAACGTGGAGCGATATAGTTTCATGGGCGGCTATGCCCATAAATCGGGACGACTCTTGTGGGGCGCCAGCCTGGGTTACACCGCTGGGCTTTACTACCGTAAGGTGGACCCGCGTCCGCGCAATGTGACCGCCAATCTCGATGTGGATGCAGGCATCGGCTGGCTCGCTCCTCACGACTATGTGATTGCCGCTGCCATCAGATTCAAGAAATACAAGCAGACTAACGATGTGACATTCTATAGCGAACTGGGCAACGAGAAACTCTATCATCTCACCGGTTTTGCCAATAGTTACACTCGGTTTGACGGCACGGGCTATAGCACCTACTACAAGGGTTACCGCTGGGGCGCAGTGCTCAACATTCACCCCACAACGGGATGCGGTCCCAGCGCTGCGGTGGAACTGTCACGCTTCACTTTCGACAAGATTCTCACGGCTTTCAACAAACTCCCTCTGACGCATGCTGCCCACAACGAGGTGAGAGCCGAGTTGGCTTGGCTTGCCACGACTTGGCAGGTGAAAGCGCAAGTTCATGCGTCAAGACGGGTGGGCACCGAGAATGTATTTGGTGACCCGGCTGCCTCGGTCTATCGCCAGATAGGTGCGCTCGATATGTTTTTCGAGAATCGGTTTGGCGCAGGTCTCGCGGCGGTTTGGGAACCGCAACTTGATGGCGATGGCAAGTGGAGTGCGGGTGTGCAGCCCTCGCTGGACTATGAACATTGCAATGCCATCTATGTCGATCCGGCCTCGCGTTGGCTGGTGAATCATGTGGCGGCGGGCATCACTGCCCAAGCGAAGCATCGCGCCGGTAGCCGGCTGCTTATAAGTCTTGATGCTTGGTTCAAGGCGGTGAGCCCCGTAAAGAGCGAGTTGCTTTTGGGTAGTGTCACCGGTGAACTTGAAGGTTTGAAACAGGTGGTGGAGAGTGGCTATGACCGTGATTCTCATCACCACAACACCGTGGGAGGCGAACTGGCTCTGCATTATCGCCCTGCCACAACGAAGAACCTTGCCGTGAAACTGGCTGTCAAGGCACAGCATAGCTCGTTCACTCACGGACAAAGCCGCAACGAGGTGCTTGCCGCCTTGGGTGTGTGTTTCTGAAATTTATTAATCTTCATTACAATACATGAAAATGAGAAAAACAATTCTTTTGGCGGTTCTTGCCATGATTTCAATGGTATGTCCCGCTCTGCAAGCACAGCAACTGGTGCCTGTTGACCCCGATGTGCGCACTGGCGTGCTCAAGAACGGCCTTACCTACTATGTGAAACAGAACCATTATCCGCAGGAGCGTGCCGACTTCTTCATCGCGCAGCGTGTGGGTTCCATTCAAGAGCAAGAAGACCAGCGCGGCCTGGCGCATTTCCTGGAGCACATGTGCTTTAATGGAACCAAACATTTCCCGGGCAATTCGCTTATTACTTATATGGAGTCGATAGGCGTGAAGTTCGGTGCCAACCTCAATGCTTACACCTCGACCGACGAGACGGTCTATAACATCAGCAACGTGCCCACCGCGAGGCGCTCGGTGCTCGACACCTGCTTTCTGGTGCTCGCCGACTGGAGTCATGACTTGCTACTCAAAAACAAGGACATAGACGAGGAACGCGGCGTGATTGAGGGAGAATATCGCTACCGTAGCGGAGCCAATTACCGTCTGCTCGAAAAGAGCGCCGATGACCTCTATCCCGGTTGCCTTTATGGCCAGCGTATGCCCATAGGACTGATGAGCGTGGTCAAGAACTTCAAGTACAAGACCCTCAAGGATTATTACAAGAAGTGGTATCACCCCTCCAATCAGGCCATCATTGTGGTGGGTGACATTGACCCTGACTATGCGGTGGCTAAGATTGAGCAACTGTTCGGCGGCATCAAGAATCCCAAGAACAGCGCTCCCATAGTGCCCGTTCCGGTTCCCGACAACGAGGAGATTATTGCCACCGTGCAGACCGATAAGGAGCAGACCACCAATAGTGTGCGCATCCTGTTCAAGCACGATGACCTGCCTGACAAACTCATGCCCACCACCGAGTTCCTGCGGCAGAGTTACCTCAAGTCGGTTATCACATCGATGCTCAACACCCGCTTTGCCGACTTGGCGCAGGAACCCGATGCACCCTTTGTGCGTGTGGTGAGCGCTGACCGTGACTACATGATTTCCAAGACCCGCCAAGCCTTCCAGCTCATGGGCGTGGCTAAAGACGGCAAGTCGCAACTCACCATGCAGCACATGGCGCGCGAAGTGAGCCGTGCCGTTCAACATGGATTTACCGATGGCGAGTATCGTCGTGCGCGCCTGCAATACGAGGCCTCGCTCGCCAAGTTGCTCCGGGAGAGTGACAAATATTCCAACACCCGCTATGCCCGTGACTTTGTGCGCGCCTTTATCGATGGCGAGCCCATCCCCTCAATTGAGGATAACGACCGCATTATGAAGCAACTCATTGCCGGCATCTCGCTGACCGATGTGAACTCTTTCTTCCGCTCTCTCATCAGCGAAACCGACCGCAATGTGGCCCTTGTGGCATTTGTGACCGAGAAAGAGTCTGCACAACTCTCGAAGCCTCAACTCATTGATGCCTTCCATCAGGGTAGGGCAGAGCAGGTGACGCCATACTTTGACACCCTCAATACAAGCCGTTTGCTACTCACTGAACCCGTGGCCGGAAGCATTGTGAGCGAGGAATATCTGCCTGAATTTGACGCCAAGCGTCTCACTTTGTCTAATGGCATGAAAGTGACGCTCAAGAAAACCCTGCTCAACACCAACGAGGTGATTATTGCCGGCGCCGGTCCGGGTGGACTGTCGCAGAACTATACCGCGGTCGACGCTCCCTCGCTCAAGGTGATTAACGCGGTGATGGGCGTTACCGGCTATGGCGCGTTCACTGCATCGGAACTCAAGAAAGCGCTTGCCGGCAAAAATGTGACTGCACGCACCTTTGTGAGCAAGACCGAAGAGGGCTTCCAGGCCACATCGACCCCGGCCGACCTCGAGACCGCCTTCCAGCTGCTCTACCTCAAACTCACCGCTCCGCTCAAGGACGAAAAGGCTTTCAATAGCTATATCGAGGCCAGTCGCACTCGCCTCGATAACCAGCAGGTCGATCCCAAGTTTGAATTCGCTGACTCCCTTTTTGCTTATGTGTTCAACCGCCATCCCATGGCTGCCGAGAAACTGCAAAAAGATGAAATAGCCCATGTAAACTACGACCGAATTCTGGCGGTCTACCGCGACCGTTTCAGCGACATGACCGATGTGAATGTGTATGTGCTCGGTAATTTCAACGAGGACACCGTGCGCACGCTACTCGAGAAATATGTGGCAAGTCTGCCCGCAGCCGGTAGGGTGGAGACACCGCGTGACATGGGCTACAGACTGTTCACGGGCCAGCCTCGCAACGAGTGGAGCCGCAAAATGGAGAATCCGCAGGACAAGGTCTATTTCTTCTGGACCTGCGAGATGGACTATGACTTGCGCACCTCGCTCATTGCTAAAATCACCGGTCAGATATTTAACAACATCTTCCGCGAAGAAATTCGTGAAAAACGCGGTTGGACCTATCATGTCGACACGCATTGTAGTGTAGTACCCGACCACAATGGCAACGACCGCCCGGTGGTCTATTTCCCGCTCAATGTCACCCTCAAGCAGGGTACGGCCCGTGAATGCCGTGACCTCATTAACTCAGTCATGACCGGTGTGGCACAAAACGGACTGACCGAAGACCGCCTCGCCACCGTCAAGCAGTATCTCAAGAAAGTCTATGCCGAGGATGTGGCCGACAACAGCTACTGGATGGTGATGCTCAAGAACCGCGACAAGTTCGGCATCAACTTCGATCGAGACTATCTCGCTACCATCGATGCCATTACTGTGGCCGATATTCAGCACTTTGTGCAGCAGTTGCTTGCCGGTAGCCGACTTGAGTTACAGATGACTCCGGTCATGCCTTAAACCCAAATCCTAAAGACCGAATTGGGCTAGAATGCAAGTCCGTTGACCCTTTTTCGGTCTAATGACCGATTTGCGTTTAATCCTTTTGGCCCTTGGTGGCAGCTGCGATTTTAAAAAAAATGCGGGTGCATGACGCTCCTTAGCCAAAAATTCATTAACTTTGCACCCGCAATGCGCCTGTGGCGGAATTGGCAGACGCGCCAGACTTAGGATCTGGTGTCTCACGACGTGAAGGTTCGAGTCCTTTCAGGCGCACCATTAAAATCAAATATCCTGCTGATACTCAGTGGGATATTTTTTTGTTTGATATCTCACGCTCACCCTTTTTTTGATAGTTTATGATATCTTGTGACACAAAAAAGATATTTTGAGACACGGCATTGCTCATCGTGAACTTAAGGGTTGAGCTATGGGACCGTTTCAGCGACATGACCGATGTGAATGTGTATGTGGTCGGTAATTTCAACGAGGACATCGTGCGCACGCTGCTTGAGAAATATGTGGCAAGTCTGCCCGCTGCCGGCAGGGTGGAGACACCGCGTGACATGGGCTACCGACTGTTCACGGGGCAGCCCCGCAATGAGTGGAGCCGCAAAATGGAGAATTCACAGGACAAGATCTATTTCTTCTGGACTTGCGAGATGGACTTTGAGCTGCGCACATCGCTCATTGCAAAAATCACGGGTCAGATATTTAACAACATCTTCCGCGAAGAAATTCGCGAAAAGCGTGGATGGACCTATCATGTCGACACCCATTGCAGCGTAGTGCCCGACCACAATGGCAACGATCGCCCCGTGGTCTACTTTCCGCTCAATGTCACCCTCAAGGAGGGCTCTGCCCGTGAATGCCGTGACCTCATTAATGGCGTGATGAACGATGTGGCGAAACATGGACTGCCCGAAGACCGCCTCGCCACCGTCAAGCAGTATCTCAAGAAAGTGCATGCCGAGGATGTGGCCGACAACAGTTACTGGATGGTGATGCTCAAGAATCTCGACAAGTTCGGCATTAATTTCGACCGCAACTATCTCGAAACCCTCGATGCCATTACTGTGGCCGACATTCAGCGCTTTGTGCAGCAGTTGCTTGCCGGTAGCCGCCTCGAGTCGCAGATGACTCCCGAAAATAACCGTTGTGAGCATCGTTTCTCAACGCATCATGTTGCCCCAGGCAGGTTCTGTATGAAAAAATTGCTTTCTTGTAATATAATTATTATATTTGCACACGAAACGCCTATAAATAATAGATTTCTACTAAAAATGAAGGAGTATACGCATTATAATCGCATCAAGTCAGTCTTGGCAGAGAAAAACAAGACAGGAACATGGCTCTCTGAACAGATGGGGCGTAATTTTAGAACTGTTTCAAGATGGATGACCAATAAGGTGCAGCCCTCTGTAGAGCAACTTTATGATATTGCTAAGTATCTTGATGTTGAAGTAAGGGAGTTGTTGGTGGCATCAAAAAGTAAAGAATAAAAGAGTGACATTATGGGATGGAGATTTCGAAAACGCATAAAGATATTTCCCGGCTTTTACATTAATATCAGTAAAAGTGGTTTAGGGGTAAATATTGGTCCTAAAGGTGCAAATGTATCAATAGGTCCTAATGGGACATATGTTAATACAGGTATCCCAGGAACTGGATTGTATAGAAGAGATAAAGTCGATAGCTCTAAACATAGTTCAACAGGAATACAACAAGAAACGCAAAATTATAGAGAACAAGAAGTTACTCCTACTCTCAGCAAAGAAGAACAACAATATGAAGGTCTTGTAGGCTCTCAGCAGAATACGCACCAGATACCTGTCAACCCAGAAGATAATCATAGTGACTTTGGTTTTGGTGATATCTCAATGCCATATGACCCCAAAAAGGATCTGGAGTACTATCGCTATCCTACCTTAGATTTACTGAAGAAGTATGATTTTGATGGTACAACATACATAGATATGGAAGAGCAACAGGCCAACAAGAATAAAATTGTTGATGTTCTGTGGAACTTTGGAGTTGTTGTATCTACTATCAAAGCAACTGTTGGACCAAGAGTTACACTATATGAGATAACGCTTGCTCCTGGCGTGAATGCCTCTAAGTTGAGAGGATTAGAAGATGATATAGCTCTGGCCTTGAGTTCTCATAGTGTTCAGATTCTGATTCCAATACCAGGTAAAGGAACAATTGGTATAGTAGTACCCAATATACGCCCTACTATTGTTTCTTTGGAAAGTATTCTAAACACCAAACAATTCCAGGATACAACGATGGAACTTCCTTGTGCAATAGGCAAGACCATTACCAATGAGATCTTTATGTTCGACCTGACCAAAGCGCCTCACATCCTTCTTGCAGGCTCAACAGGGCAGGGCAAATCAATAGCACTAAATGCAATGATTATGTCCTTATTCTATAAGAAACATCCAGCAGAATTAAAACTTGTACTCATGGATCCTTATGGAGTTGAGTTTGGGATGTATGCTCAGATTGCCAAACAATTCCTTGCTTCATTGCCTAACGAACCTGTTATAGTATCAAATAGTGGTCAGGCCATTAGCACGTTGAACAGCTTGTGCAAGGAGTTGGAAACTCGTTATGATTTGCTGAAAATGGCATGTGTTAGAAACGTCCAAGAATATAACAACAAATTTGTGAATCGTCAGTTAAATCCTGCTGTTGGGCACAGATTCATGCCTTATATTGTTGTCGTTATTGATGAGTACGGAGACTTTATTGAAGAGAAAGGGCAAGATTTCGAGACACCAATAGTTCAATTGGCTCAATATGCTCGTGCAGTTGGTATTCACATGATTATTTCGACGAAACGGCCTACTAACGATATTATCACAGGAGCAATCAAGGCTAATTTCCCAACACGTATCGCTTTTAGACTGCCAGAGCGGATAGATTCTCAGGTCATCCTTGATTGTGATGGAGCAGAAGAATTGTTAGGAAATGGTGATATGTTGTTTAGAGCCGGTAAAAGCATTGATTGTATAAGAGTCCAATGTTCTTTTGTGGACACACCAGAAGTGGAACGTATCAATGAGTTTATTTCCTGTCAGGAAGGTTATACCAGTTCTTATGAATTGCCTGATTCTTATTATGGTGAAGCAGATTATTATGTGAATGATGTTGATATGACCCATTTAGATCCGTTGTTTGAAGAAGCTGCACGTTTGATTGTCATGAACCAAGAAGGCTCAACAAGCCTAATCCAAAGAAAGTTTGCAATTGGTTATAATCGTGCAGGCAGATTAATGGATCAGTTGGAAAAGGCTGGTGTTGTCGGTGCTGCTCATGGGGGTAAACCACGCGATGTTTTAATATCTGACGAAATGAGTCTTGAGAATTTTTTAAGTCTGTTGTGATAAATCATAAATTCAAAGGAAATATGAAAAAATTTTTGTTTTTTTATTAATTAATACTCCTTTTCTGCTGAATACTGCTATCAAAGCGGACACTCCTCAATTGTTTGCCTTGTTTGATATCCGAGAAGAAAACAATGTAGATTCTATATCTAAAATTTTTTTAGACATAGGAATCATTAAGTTGGGTGTAGTCAATATTGTCCAAAATATTCCTTTTTGCCAGCAAATGGTTTGTGCTTCTGATATGATTCTCAATCCTTTGTTCTATATGCTTTAGAAAGAGGATGTTTCACAATTCAGGCTTACCCTATTTGTTTAAAAGCTGTAAACATACAAAAAGTCCTTTTTCCCCCTGGTACTCGTTGCCTGGGGCTTTTGGCTAAGTTCACAAACGAAGTGCAAGAAAATATTCTTTTTTAAAACAAAAAATA